>CAMWWS010000354.1 GCA_947178085.1 uncultured Lachnospiraceae bacterium
GAGCTGCATTGCCATACCAAGATGAGCGATATGGACGGCGTATCGGAAGCCAAAGACATTGTTAAAAGAGCTTATAAATGGGGACATAAGGCTATCGCGATTACAGACCACGGTGTATTACAGGCTTATCCCGATGCAAATCACGTCTGGGAAGATTTATGGAAAGCTGAAAAAGGTAAAAGAAAAGAAGAAGGCGATGAAGATCCGGATAAACAGGACTTCTTTAAGGTTATCTACGGCGTGGAAGCATATCTTGTAGACGATTTAAAGGAAATTGTCACAAATGATAAGGGGCAGGATTTAAAGGGTACATTCGTAGTATTCGATATAGAAACGACAGGATTTTCACCAATTAATAACAGAATCATAGAAATCGGAGCCGTCAAAGTAACTGAAGGAGAGATTACGGACAGATTTTCTTCTTTCGTAAATCCTGACGTGCCGATTCCTTTTAGAATTGAACAGCTTACGGGTATAAATGACAATATGGTACTGGACTCACCTCAGATTGATGTGGTTTTACCTCAATTTCTTGAGTTTTGCCAAAACTCTACCCTAGTGGCGCACAATGCCTCTTTTGATATGAGCTTTATCATGGAGAACTGTGACAGGCTTGGAATTGCCCATGATTTTACATATGTGGATACTGTAGGTATTGCCAGAGTCCTGCTTCCCGATCAGGCGAAGCATACCTTAGACGCGGTAGCAAAGACTATGGGTGTGTCTCTTGAGAACCATCACCGCGCAGTAGACGATGCTGAAGCTACTGCGGAGATTTTCGTCAAGTTCATTAAGCTGCTTGAAGAAGATGGCAAAGATACGCTTAAAAAAGTTAATGCACTGGGAGAATCCAATCCCGATATTGTGAAAAAGCTGCCTACCCATCATGCGATTATTCTGGCAAAAAATAATGTGGGGCGGATGAACCTATATCGACTGGTATCGGAATCTCACTTGAATTATTTCGCTAGAAGACCGAGAATTCCCAAAAGTCTTCTGCAAAAGCACAGAGAAGGTCTGATACTCGGAAGTGCATGTGAAGCAGGCGAATTGTACCGTGCTCTGATAGATGGACAATCGGATACAGAGATTGCCAGACTGGTGCGCTTTTATGACTATCTGGAAATTCAGCCCCTTGGCAATAATAAGTTTATGATAGAATCGGAAAAACTTCCGAATATTACTTCCATGGAGGATATAAAGGAGCTGAACCGTAGGGTAGTAAAGCTTGGCGAGGAATTCCATAAGCCGGTAGTGGCTACCTGTGACGTACATTTCCTTGATCCTGAGGATGAGATTTACCGCCGTATTATTATGGCAGGGCAGCACTTTGCAGATGCGGATGACCAGGCGCCTCTTTATCTCAGGACGACGGAAGAAATGCTTGAGGAGTTTTCTTATCTTGGTAGTGACAAGGCTCAGGAAGTCGTCGTTACCAATACTAATATGATTGCAGATATGATAGAATCCATGTCTCCGGTACGCCCTGATAAATGTCCGCCGGTCATTGAGGACAGCGATAAGGTTCTTACCGATATATGCTACAAAAGGGCGCATGAGTTATATGGTGAGCAGCTTCCGGAGATTGTGGAAGCCCGCCTTAAGAGAGAGCTTAATTCCATCATATCCAACGGATTTGCGGTAATGTATATTATTGCGCAGAAACTGGTGTGGAAATCAATCGAGGACGGATATCTGGTTGGTTCGAGAGGTTCGGTAGGTTCATCTTTTGTTGCCAATATGGCGGGGATTACGGAGGTTAATTCCCTAAGCCCACATTATCTGTGCTCGAAGTGCCATTATTATGATTTTGATTCTGAAGAAGTCAAAGCTTTCAGCGGAGGTGCGGGCTGCGATATGCCCGATAAGAACTGTCCGGTGTGCGGAACTCCTCTTAGCAAAGAAGGGTTCGATATTCCGTTTGAAACTTTCCTTGGCTTTAAGGGTGATAAGGAGCCTGATATTGATTTGAACTTTTCAGGTGAATATCAGAGTAAGGCTCATAAATATACAGAGGTTATTTTTGGAGCAGGTCAGACGTTCCGTGCTGGAACAATCGCAACACTGGCGGACAAGACTGCTTTTGGTTATGTGAAGAATTACTATGAAGAGCGCGGCCATAAGAAAAGAACATGCGAAATTAACCGCATAGTTTCAGGCTGCACGGGAGTCAGGAGAAGTACGGGGCAACATCCGGGCGGAATTGTCGTACTGCCGGTAGGTGAGGATATCAACTCATTTACGCCTGTACAGCACCCCGCCAATGATATGAAGACGGATATCGTAACGACGCATTTTGATTATCATTCAATTGACCATAATCTTTTGAAACTTGATATTCTCGGGCATGATGATCCTACCATGATTCGTATGCTGCAGGATTTGACCGGAATAGACCCGACCCAGATTCCGTTGGATGATAAAGGAGTTATGTCACTGTTTGCATCTACTGAGGCTCTTGGCATTACGCCGGAGCAGATTGGCGGCTGCAAACTGGGCTGTCTTGGCGTGCCTGAGTTCGGTACGGAGTTTGCCATGCAGATGGTTATTGATGCCAAGCCGAAATGTTTTACTGACTTAGTGCGTATCGCGGGGCTTGCGCACGGAACCGATGTGTGGCTCGGTAACGCACAGACCTTGATAGAAGAGGGAAAAGCGACAATTTCAACGGCAATCTGCTGTAGGGATGATATCATGATTTATCTGATTCAGATGGGAGTAGACCCGGCGCTTTCCTTTACAATTATGGAAAGCGTGCGTAAGGGGAAGGGTCTTAAACCCGAATGGGAAGAAGCCATGATAGCGCAAAACGTACCGGACTGGTATATATGGTCCTGTAAAAAAATCAAATACATGTTCCCGAAGGCTCATGCAGCGGCTTATGTTATGATGGCGTGGCGAATTGCTTATTGCAAGATTAATTATCCGCTTGCTTATTATGCTTCATTTTTCAGTATACGTGCGTCAGGGTTTTCATATGAGATGATGTGTCAGGGAAGAGAGCATTTAGAGAGCGTGATGGCTGACTATAAGCGCAGAAGCGACGAACTGACCCAAAAAGAACAGGATTCCTATAAGGATATGAAAATAGTGCAGGAAATGTATGCAAGAGGCTTTGAATTTGAACCGATTGATATTTTTTCCGCAAAATCCAGACTGTTCCAGATAGTGGATGATAAAAAGATTATGCCTGCGCTAAAAAGCATTGACGGGCTGGGAGAAAAAGCGGCAGATGCAATAGTGGAGGCTGCAAAGGATGGTCCGTTCCTGTCAAAAGATGATTTCCGTCAGCGTACTAAGGTATCTTTGACGATTATAGAGCAGATGAGCAGCATGGGAATGCTGGGGGATTTACCGGAAACTAATCAGCTGAGTTTGTTTGATTTTGCGATGTAATAAGCAACTACGGTATGGAAATATGAAGTTTCACAATTATCTAAATCATAAACAGTAATGAAGGGATAAAAGTAGAAATGAAAAAGTACAGTTTCGG
>CAMWWS010000355.1 GCA_947178085.1 uncultured Lachnospiraceae bacterium
TCTTAATTTGGCGGAAAAAGGCTGTAGGTGTAGGCGGAAAAGAAAATCTATATCTGACGCAGGTACCGAACCGTGGGGCTGGAATTGGGCATCAGATGGGAAATTGGAATTCTGGATATTGGTTTGCCAAAAAGTTTGGTGTACAATATGCATATTCGGATTTTAGCGATCCGGCGTGGGACAAATTCCTTGGTTTTGGGGAGGGAGAAGTGACAGCCAAAGAACTTTTGCAGCAAGGATATAAAAAACGCAAGCTTCCTTATTTTGATGAGGCGTCCGAAACAGACCTGAAGTTGATACAGGAAATGATAGATGCATATCAGGGAAAGAAAATAGTATTCTTTTTGGAGTTAGATCAATTTTATGGCCAGCAGTATGGGGCGATGGAGCATATTAAAAGAAAGTACTACAGTTCTTCAGCAAGAAAAAAGGATTCTCTGATTTACGAGAGGAATTGCCTGAATATTGCAGTGCATATCCGCAGAGGCGATATTACGATAGGACAGGCGACAAAGGAACCTGGACTGACAAAAAGATGGGTTACAACAGAATATTATGCACAGTTAATTCATGAGATATTGAAGCTGCTTCCGACAGATACGGTATATAGGATTTATCTGTTTTCACAGGGAAGGGAAGAAGACTTTCCGGAATTAAAGGGAATTCCCAATCTGATTTATTGCTTAGATATGCTGGCAAGAGAGTCATTTTTGCATATGGTAAAAGCAGATATACTGCTTACGAGTAAGAGTTCTTTTTCTTATAAGCCGGCGTTACTATCGGATGGGTTAAAACTGTGTCCGGCACATTTTTGGCATGAATATCCAAATAGAGAAGACTTTATTGCCGTGGATGAAGAACATGGGTTGAAAGATAATCAAAAAGAGATAATACGTGAGAAGCTGAATGGTATGAGAAAAAATAAGGTGTGAATTTATGAATACGATAAATAAGCTGAAATATCTGCTTGACAGAAAAATGAAAATAAGAGTTTTTTTAGTTTCGTTTATGATCATTATCGGTTCTATGGCGGAGCTTATAGGAGTTGCAATTATTTTACCGATTGTGAATTTGGCAATAGATTCAGATTTTGAAAATAATATGTGGTGTAAAATGGTCATCAATATAACCGGAATCAATGGCAGAGAAAAAATTATGCTGGTTTTAATCTCGGCAACCATTGCGATTTATATTTTGAAGAGCTTTTATCTTTCATGGATGAACAGTAATCTTTATAGATTTTCTGCAGTTGTACGTAAAGGAATGGCGGTAAGACTGCTGCAGGCATATTTGAAGCAGCCATATGAGTTTTTTTTAAGGAAAAATACATCAGAACTTATTCGTGGCGTCAATGAGGATACCGGTCGTTTTTATGAAGTCATTGTAAACTGCCTGCTGGTTTTTTCTAATGGCTTAACTTCCTTGGTGTTGCTTATTACATTGATTATTACGAATCCATATATGGCATTAATGATTGCAGTTTTGTTGGGAATGTGTGCTGCTGTAATTCTTTTGGGGGTTCAGAAAAAGACTCGTGAATTGGGGAAGGAAAATCAGACGCTGTCAGGCTTCCTGCTTAGGTATCTGCAGCAGACCTTTGAGGGAGTAAAAGAAATCAAGGTTTTGAATAATGAAAATTATTTTGTTGAAACTTATAGAGACACTTATCAGAGACAGACTGATGTTGTGCGTAAATTCAGTCTGATTAATCTTATCCCCAAATATATGATTGAAACGGTTTGTATTACTGGGATTATGTTATATTTGGCGGTCAATATTCTTTATAATCCGGATTATATGAAAATTGTACCACAACTTGCAGTATTTGTGGCAGCAGCATATAAGTTATTGCCGTCCGTTAATGCATTATATGCATATATGAATACAATTATTTACCATAGGGCAGCAATTGACCTTATATACCATGATATTAAAGAGGTTGAAGGAAAGAACATCGATTTGGTTTATACGGCTGCTCAAAATGAGAATTTTGAGTTCAACGAAAAAATTGAAATATCTCATGTAGATTTTGCTTATGAGAGCAGTGAAAAAACTGTTTTAAATGATGTGAATATAGAAATCCCAAAAGGAAAATCTGTTGCCTTTATTGGCGCCTCCGGAGGTGGAAAAACGACTACTGCAGATCTTGTGTTAGGGTTGCTTGTGCCATGTAAAGGTAAGGTTTTGGTAGATGGGAATGATATCAATGTAAATATAGAGGCATGGAGAAAGCAGATTGGTTATATTCCGCAAAGTATTTATTTAATAGACGGTTCTATTAAGAACAACATTGCTTTCGGAATCCCAGAAGAAGAAATTGATGAAAGCAGTGTCTGGGAAGCGTTAAAAGAAGCGCAGTTAGAAGAATTTGTAGAGAGTCTGGAAGATGGAATTGAAACCGAAGTGGGAGAACGCGGTGTGCGGATTTCAGGCGGACAAAGACAGCGTATTGGTATAGCCAGAGCATTATATCGTAACCCTAATGTCCTTGTGTTTGATGAAGCAACTTCTGCATTGGATAATGAAACAGAAAAAGAAGTGATGAAGGCGATTGACAGCCTGCATGGCAACAAGACGATGATCATAATCGCGCACAGGTTATCAACAATAGAAAATTGTGATATGGTATACAGGATAGAAAAGGGAAAAGTAATACGGGAAAGATGAAGGGATGAATAGAATGAAAGTTAGTATTGTGATACCCGTTTATAATGTGGAAAAGTATTTAAGACTTTGCCTTGATTCTGTATTGGCTCAGAAATTTATAAATTTTGAAGCAATTCTGGTGGATGATGGTTCTACGGATAGTTCGCCGGCAATCTGTGATGAATATGTAAAAAAAGACGGACGATTCAAAGTAATTCATCAAAAAAACGGAGGCCTTTCTCATGCACGTAATATAGGAATAAAGCATGCAGTGGGAGACTATGTGTTTTTTCTGGACAGTGATGATTGTATTCATCCGCTGCTGCTTAAGAAATTGACGGAAATTGCAGAAAAATATCATGCAGCACTGGTGCAGACAGATATAGAGAGTGTTGCAGAAGATTTTTCTGATTATGAAAAAGAAATTGACAGTGATTTTACTGTTTATCCGTTTGATACAATTGATGCTTTTTACAATATTGATAGAGACAATAAGAATATAACGCAGGATATTCGATTAATTACATTAGTGGTATGGACGAAATTGTATCGGAGGGATTTGGTTGAAAAAATAGCATTTCCAGAAGAAATTAAGCTGCATGAAGACCAAATGGTAGCACATCGCTTTGTGGTTGAGGGAGGTGGTATAGTCTTTTGCAAGGCACCGTTGTATTTCTACCGAAGCAGACAAGGAAGCTTAATTACTGAAGGATGGACAGTTAAGCGTTTGGTAATTTTTGATTGTTATAAAGACAGGGTAGAATGGGCAAAGAAGATACAGGGAGATGAAAAACGAGTAAGGGATTTGGTTTATTATATTTATATCCGTTATTT
>CAMWWS010000356.1 GCA_947178085.1 uncultured Lachnospiraceae bacterium
AACTCTATAATGATAAAATGCCTTTTTTAGCATATAGATTTTTCTACATTCAGACAGATAATTGCACAAACACAGCAGATCCTCTCCAAAATATTGCTCATCCGGCAGATTCATAAATGCTTCCTTTATCAATTCCGCCCTAAATAATTTAGACCACAAGGCAAATAACATTTCCTGTGTTTTGAATATCTTTTGATTCATGTAATCCGCTCTGTTATACAAGCTAAAGTCTATGATACCTTCCTCAAAATTACATATTATTCTGTCATTTGCTATCATTCCGGAATTAACGAAATCCACATCGCATTCTTTCAGTTTTTCATACAATGCCTCAAACATACCAGGCTCTATGTAGTCATCCGCATCCACAAAACCAATATAATCCCCCTCAGACACTCTAAGACCGGCTTTCCTTGCAGATACTGAGCCGCCATTCGACTGGCTGATCATTCTTATACGATTATCCTGCTGCTGATATTGGCGGCATATCTCTGCCGAATCATCTGTGGAACCATCGTCTATCAAAATAATCTCCAGATTCCTATAGGTTTGATTTAATATGCTCTCGATACATTGATTCAAATATTTTGAAGCATTGTATACCGGCACGATAATACTAATCAGCTCCGACATAATATCCTTTCATTCCATACAATAAAACAGGAAAATATTATCTCATACTATTTTTAATAAATTCTGCTCAAACTGTTCCATGGTAAAGTGAATTTCATATATCTCTTTTCCCACACGTCCAATTCTTCCAGCGGCTTCTTCATTGTCAATTACCCATTCCATTAATTTTGCCAGTTGACAGCTATTTCCACATTGAAAAATCAGTCCATTTTCTCCATCTCTGATATAATCTGCATTTCCAGCCGCATCAGAGACAATGACAAGTTTCTCATTCATACATCCTTCTGTCACCACCACTGACATCGCTTCCTCCCTTGAACAACAGACCACGCAATCAATCTCGCTATATAAATCCGGCATTTTTTCATTTTCAACTTCGCCAATCACCTTAATACAGGAATACAATGCTACGCGCTGCTGGTCTGTATCCTCCAGCTTTCCGCCTCCTACAATCCAAAATTCAGCCTTTTCTTTATAAATATCCTGCAGATTTTCTACCGCTTGTATAAAAATATCCTGTCCTTTAATCCATCCCATTCCTCCGATGATAGCAAAAATTTTCTTTCTTCGGTTTACTATTCCCTTACTAACATTTTCATATCTTGGCAAGCCATATGGCAATTCTCCAAGATTTAAATTTTTTCCAAACTTCTGCATCATTCTTCTTTTTACTAACGGGCTTACTGTATAGGTTGAAAGTAAATCCAATCTCCTGATATCTTCAACAAAACTTTCACCTAAAAGTTCAAAGCCTACTGTCTCATGTATCCACCATATTACTCTTTTTTCCATTGCAAGCAATTCTTCCACAGCATAATACAGCCATACTGTATTGACTATGATCTTATCCGCCCACCTTATCAGTCTTCTAAAGTCATCATTGTCCTTATGCGGATTACCCATAATGATTACGGGTATGCCTATACTTACGAACTTTTCTCTTAAAACTCCATCTGTTTTCGATATAACAGCTAAATGATAGCCATTTTTTTGAAGCACACGCGCCGCAAGGTACAAAACATTTTGTGCACCGGTAGAATTCAATGCATGACTATAGATCAATACCTTTTCGCTGCCTATCGTTTCAGAAAAATTTCCAAAATATTTTGCAGAGTCACTTACACAGACTCTTTCTATTTGATCGTTTCCTATTATTTTACTGACAGACACTCCAATCTGTATTAACTGTTCCCGCATCTCTTTTTGATATATACTCATCAAAAAAACAAAGTCATATTTATAATGAATGATCTCCTCCGGGCAGATAACAGAAACGCCATCTATCGTATTACCCCATTTCATGGAATCGTTATCTAAAAAAGCAACAACCTCTATATCTTTTCTCAGTTTATCCTTTAATTGTTGATATCTCTTCCCGATACCAAATATTATAATTTTCACAATCATTTCCTCCAGTGGTCTTATATAAAAGTATTTAAAAACTTTTTAGGCTGATAAAACAGTTCTAAATTGTCCATGATCTTTTCAATATCCCAATTCCACCACTGTATTTCACGGAATTTCAAAACTTCCTCTTCGTCGAAGCGATACCGTATCACCTTAGCCGGAACACCGCCAACAATTGCATAATCATCAACATCTTTCGTCACGACCGCTCCTGCCGCCAGCACCGCTCCATCTCCAATATGCACTCCCGGCAGTATGATAACATTGGCTCCTATCCATACATCATTTCCGATGATCACGGGTTTATTATTTCTCAATGCACTGTTTTCATATGGCGCATTTTCAAAATACTTTCCATATGTTTGTATAAGTTGTTCCCGCCTTTCCATTTCTTCCCATGGACAAAATTGTATATGATCCAGAAACGGATGTGTTGTGACATAATCAAGTGGATGATTATCCCAAATTCTTGCAGTATAATTAATGGAGCAAAACCTTCCTATCTGTTGAGCCAAAGGCTTATCTTGTAATAATCCTTCATAACCATATGTATATCTTCCAATATGGCATCCTTTATATTCGAAATCCTCTTTACCGAATGATTCCCTACCGGAAATATAAAAATAATCTTTTTTTGTATACCCCTGCCTTTCACATATCTCTATCACCGTATGATCATACGAGTTTAAACCCACTATGATAAAATCTTGTTTGGCGTTCATCTGAATAATTGATTTAACAGGAAGCTGCTCTACTTCCTGCAAAAGGTCCGCATTTCTATCAATAAAGCCGGAAACCTTGATATTCTGTCCAGCTAACACCCGCATCACAATTCTGCCGCAATTGCCCGCTCCATATATCCAAATCTTCCGTTCCCCTGCAAATTGTTTTATGTGTGGTAGCTTATCAGTGACTACCTGTATATATCTCTTTTCTGAAAACATCTCAAAAGTTCTCCATCATATTTCTTTAATTGGCAATTCTTTTACTTTTACATCCTGTTCAAGCAACCAAACCGTTAGCATAGTTTCTGCAAAATAACCCATCGTCCTTTTATGATGAGCATCTCTGTCAGAAACATCCAGCTGCTTTGCCGCATCTATCAGGAAGGAAAACAACCATCTACAATATGCCTCAAACTGCTTCCTGTTTGTGACAAACATCTGGCATCTGTAAAACGTTGTTGCCGACATCACGTACTGAAACGCCTCAATATATCCCGGCTGCCTTTCCTCCAGCAGTAAGCTGATAATCCTTAACGCCTGATTTCCAAGTTCTTCTCCAATCGCTCTCGTTATATTCTCCCAAACAGAATAAGGCAGCTTCTTCATTTCCGGTAAAATAAAATCATAACCGCTTTCAAATATCTCTTTGATTTTGTCTTCCGCAAGATAATTAGCACAATTTTTTAC
>CAMWWS010000357.1 GCA_947178085.1 uncultured Lachnospiraceae bacterium
TTATATTGTTAAATAACATATTTTGCAAGTGAAATGGAACTTAATCCACCCTGTCATCCAAATCCTTTTGTATCATGTCAAGATATGGTACAAGAATTCCGTGCTTTTTCGGAAGAACATATTCAGGATTAAGCTCCTCGTAACGGAAGCTTTTTTTTCCTCCGTTCTTAGCCCTGTCCCAGAAAAAACGCAGCATCTCATAAGGCAGATAATAGAAAATATCCTTGTGTGTATAATAAATCAGGAAAAAAGCTATTCCCTTCTGTTTTTCAAACTGTTCCATAAACTTTACCTGATGTTCATGGATATTCTGCAATGAGAATGTATCCACAGCACATTCTTTTGCATCAAAGCACACCGGAATCCCCTGTACTGCACCAATATAGTCCACGGTACTTTTCTGTTCAAAATAGGCAAGTGTGATATGCCTGCTCTGCTTATCAATATTAATCGGGGTAATCGGGGTCGGAATCTTCTGAATCAGAGCCAGACCGTTTTCTAAATACTTCTCATTGGTACGGTTAATTAAGTCTTCCAGCGTAGAACCCCTAAGTCCTCTTGAGTTCCAAGTAGCCATTATAAATCTGCTCCTTTATGTATCGTATCTGTAACTTTATTCATCTGTAAATTTAGATATCTATAACTTTACTGAATATTTCCGGCAGCGGCGCAAGAAATTCTCTCTCACTGATATCGGTAAAAGGCTCATCAAGATATGGAAACTCAACTTTATAAGCATGAAGAAGCTGATGCTTTATGCCAAATTGCCTGCGATACTTATCATTCCATTCCCTGTCGCCGTATTTGTAATCCCCCAACAGCGGATGCCCGATACTTGCCAGATGTGCGCGGATTTGATGAGATTTGCCGGTTATCAGCTCAACCTCTATTAAAGTCATATCTCCATACTGCCTTATGGGTATATATCTGGTCTTTATATATGCTTCTTTTACATTTGCATTATCGGCCTTAACTCTTTGGTTTCCGCCAACTGACATACTCTGCGTTATAGGATGAATTCGTACCTTATTTGTTTTCTCATCTTTTTTCAGATACCCCTCGATTACATCTTCTTTTGTAAGGTTTCCTTTTACATACAGTCTGTAAAATTTATGAAGACTGCGATTTTTAAGCACATCACCAAGCATCTGTGCTCCACGCACAGTTTTGGCGCACAGCACTATGCCGCTTGTATTCCTGTCTAACCTGTTGCAAGCCGACGGTCGGAACGTATTAAGCTGGGATTCGGTCATCTGATTATTCCGGATCATATAATTTATAAGCCATTCATTCAGCGAAACGTCATCGGCTGAAGCTTTCTGTGTGAGCAGTCCCGCGGGTTTATCCGCTATCAGTATGTGGTCGTTCTCGTATATTACAGAAATACTGTTAAAGAGTTTCGATATCGCGTTTAATGAGACATCGTCTCTGCCTGCATATTTCGAATAATCTGCTGCATCTAAATACATCAGCTGCGATGTTCCCATAAACTTATTAAGAGTTTCATCCGAAAAATAAACGGCTACCACATCTCCCTTGACAAGCTTTTCACTGCCATCCGCTTTTGCATCATTCAGCACGATATTCTTTTTGCGTAGCATTTTGTATAAAAATGAGCTTCCCGCTTCCGGAAGTAATTTACGCAGATATTTATCGAACCGCTGTCCTGCTTCCGTCTCTGTAATTGTTCTTTGATACACGATAATAACCATGTTCCTTTCTCAACCTGCGAATTTAAGTGCCCAAGGCATCATTGATGCCTGCACAAATTTGCGGGTGAAAAATTTATTTTTCACCCTATTCATAATGATATGGAATAAAACATCTGAATCATGCCGTTCCTGTTTTTATTCTCTTCGGCTTCGGATTTTTCGAGTTGACTCAATAGGTCAATATATTTATCGAGATTATTAAATATCTTAATCGTTACATTCTTATAGCCATCTTGTAAAAGCATCTGCTCTAAATGCTTCTCGCCTGCGCTGCAATCACATTTTTCACTTTCTGTATAAGCACATATTACATTTCCCTTTAATACCATATGGCTTATGGGAAAATTCTTCTGATATGATGTAAAATACATATCATAAAAACCGGTCAGCTTATCGTCGTATGGGGAAATTTTTTCCCATGTCTCTTTGCTGCAACCTTTCGCCATAAAGAACATTATCATATTTATCGCACTCTTGCATGACGGCAGACAGCCAAGTACTGCCACTACAGTGAGCAGATTTTTGCTGCTTCCTGTGGAATAAATTCCGATTCCATACACCATAAGAGAAATTGCAAAATAAGCAATTGTTCTGATTACAGTAAACTTTTTTTGATATTCCATATACCCATAACTGCCCTTTGGCACTCTTTTTTTCATAAAAATCCCCTGCTTCTTTCTCAACCTATTAATCCTCTTGTAAGTCTATATAGTAATTTCATCGGTATGCCGTAAATCGATACCGTTTTTTTCTTTTTACAATCCTTAAGCGCCTTTCTTACAACGTTTTCCGGCTCTGCCATTGTAAGTTTCTTTATCAGGCTTATCTGTCCATATCTTCCGTATGCATGAGATAAAAATGGCGTGTCAACCGGACCGGGACACACTACCGTTACGTTTATGCCCTTATTTTTTAATTCTTTTCCCAAGGCTTTTCCAAAATAATATACATATGCCTTAGATGCGGCGTAAACCGCAAAATCACGTTGAGGAAGGAAAGCGGCGCCTGATGCGACCTGTATTATCTTACTGCCTCTTCTCATATATGGCAGGCAGAATTTAGTTATCTGTGTTAATGCAAGTACGTTTAAGCGCACCATTTGCGCGGTTTCGTCTCTGCTCAGATTTTCAAAAGCGCCATATGTTCCTACTCCTGCGCAGTTTATCAGCACAGATATACCCGCGTTCTGTATCATTAAAAGCTCTGCGAAATGCGAAAGCTGCACATCATCTGTAATATCAACGGGAATTGCCCTGACTCTGGGTCCTTTGCCAGACTTAGCAACACTCTCCCTAAGCAATTCTTCAATATTTATTACAAGTTCTTCTAATGAATCCTTTCTTCTTGCAACCAGCCATATTTCATCGGTTTTATGCAGGATAGGTGAAAGTTGTATTGCAAATTCTCTACCCATACCGGAGGAAGCCCCTGTAACAATCGCTATGTTCATAAAAATCCCCCTTTTCAATTACTTATTCTTATGACCATGAATTTTACTTTTCTTATTTTTTCCGCTATCTTTTGTTTTTTTGATTTTTCTTGGCGGAATCAGGCATTTTTTATCAAACCCTATTAAATCCTCTCTGCCCGCTTTTAAAAGTGCTTCTCGTACCAAATCATAATTTTTCGGGTCACGGTATTGGATCAGAGCACGCTGCATTGCCTTTTCATGCGGATTTCTGCATACATATACCTTTTTACCGCTAATTGGGTCTATTCCGGTATAATAC
>CAMWWS010000358.1 GCA_947178085.1 uncultured Lachnospiraceae bacterium
GAAGAGATTGACACCGGACGGCACAGTTCATATGAAATATTGCCGTTTACTATCATTGCGAAAAGATCATTATCCATCGCCCATGTATTAAAAAGAGCCAACAATGCTTCTTTCAACCAAATGTATGTCACAATGGAAGAATAATTCATCGGCAAATTACCTCCGGAAGTTTCTGAGATTGCTTTGTATGCCAGGCATTCCATCAACCCCCAGATAAGCTGCGTCGTCAAAGCCGTGACAGATGCCATGCGGTACTGAAGTCCGGTGGCGAATCGAAGTTTAAAAAAACAATAATATTTTTTCATGATTCGCCTCCTACATGATGTTCAATTTTGCATAGAGACTTGCTATAATGTGGTCAATGTCCGTTTCAGAGCCTTCTTCATTTAAAGATTTTGATTCCACAGATTCAGCTTCAAGGCGCAAATCTTCCAAGGTACCATCCAGCAGCTTCTGCCCTTTTCCAATCAAAATCACGCGATTGGTAATCGCTTCAATATCCTGCATATCATGTGTTGTTAAGATTACCGTAGTTTTATGTTCTTCGTTCATCTTTTTTATGAAGTCACGGACTGCAATCTTAGACACCGCATCTAACCCAATCGTCGGCTCGTCCAGAAACAGCAGCTTGGGTTCATGCAGCAGAGACGCCGCGATTTCACAGCGCATACGCTGTCCCAATGACAACTGCCTTGTGGGCGTTTTCAATATATCCTCCAGATTTAAGAGCTGTGTCAGTTCATCCAATTTGTTACGGTATCTCGGTGTAGGTATGGAATAAATTGCCTGCAAAAGCTCAAACGAATCAATAACCGGAATATCCCACCATAATTGCGAACGCTGCCCGAAAACAACGCCTATCTGACCGACATATTCTTTCCTGTCTTTCCACGGCACCTGTCCATTGACAAGGCATGTTCCGCTGTCCGGCGTCAATATCCCGCTCAAAATTTTTATCGTGGTACTTTTGCCGGCTCCGTTCGGACCGATATAACCCACCATTTCTCCATCATTTATGGAAAAACTTATATTATTTATGGCATTAATTATGGTGTACTCTCTTTTAAAAAGCGATTTTACAGCGTTACCAAGCCCGGACTCGCGTCTGGCTACCCGATAGGTCTTACAGATATCATTGAATTCTATCAAAATAAATCCCTCCTTATTGGTATTTATCAGCTGATAAAAAAATTTTAGCAGAAAAATAAAAAAAGAGTAGACTTGTAATTAATTTTTTGGTAGAATATATAATTAGTTACTGCCTAAAAACAGAAACATAAAAATCAAATATAAAACCGAGAGATTTAATCTAATCCCTCGGTCTTTTTATTCTTTATTCTCCTTTTACAAATAGATAATTCTCAAGCAAAAATGTGCCATATAAAATATGCGCAAGTGTTGTTAGCATCTTTTAATTTGTGATATACTAAGATTAATAATCGGGAGGATTAATATATCTTACAGTTTCAAAAGACATAAATGAAAGCAATGAGGTGGCGATCACATGTGACCTTGGAGTGCAAGACCCTCTTGAAAATTATGGAATTGCGTTAGGCACTGAGCACGAAGTAAATGTATTGGCGGATACATTATCAAATCACATTCTTGTTTCGCGAAAATCTGTAGCGGTTGTGATTTTACATAATCATCCGTCTTCACAAACTTTTTCGCTGCAGGATATACAATTTTTCATTGAGTTTCCGATGATAGAGGTTATTGTGGTTGTATCAAATCAAGGAACCGTTCATTATTTGAAAAGAGATAAAGATTATAATGTAAAACAGGCAATAAATCTGTTCAAGGAATGTATAGACGGATTATCAAAAAATTCCCCTATGTTGGAAGTCTATTTGGCTTCCTTGTCCTTTCTGGCAAAATGTAGTGAGGTTGGTTTATATTATCGTTAATAGGAGGTGCGGTTATATGGAAAAATATGCATTAAATGATGTGACTTATAACTTTAAGCCATTTGAGATATTTACTCAAGATTCAGATTATAATGTGAATAAAGATGAATTGGAAAAAAGCATTCAAAAAAGCAAGGCAATTCGGGATAAAGTGAGGGAAAGTAGAAGAAATAAGCAAGTGTATATCCAAAAATAATGAAAAGAAAAAGTGGTCTGCCTGCTCAATTGCTGACCACTTTTTCAGTACTTTATCCATACGCAGTCACGATTTTATGTTTAATTAAATATCTGCGTATGATTAATTCCACCATATATCCCTAATTATTCATTCCCTATCTTTTATAACTGCTTCTTAATAAACCCAACAGTTCTAAGACAATCGAAGCAATCTGTAATACCAATGTAATAATATGCGGAACATGGTATTTTGTAATTAATGAGACGCTCAGTAAAATCATTCCTATCGGTAAAAATACTGAAATATTTTTTCTTCGTGACACACTGACGCCCTTCTTTTCATATAAGTCATTAATCACATTTTTTGTGTTCAGGCAGGCACATGAAAGGGCTATGATAATCGGGAAAAACAAAACAACAATTAATCCGTTAAGATTACCATATATTGTCGCAAATATTAAATAGAAAAAAAGAACCAATTCAAAAATTGTCACCGCTTGAAACATCTTAAGTATTTTCTTGTAATGTTCTATGCATGAATCAATATCCGTGTATAATTCAAATTTTCCTAACGACGCTAACCTGCGCAGGATTATCCAATATCCCCATGTCTGTACGATTTCCGCACCGGTATCCTCCATAAATTCTCTATACTCGTCACTGACTGCAAACGCTCTGTCTCCAAAGTCTACCTGATAGTTCCATTTTCCTTTATCACATCTTTCAAAATTAAAAAATCCTGCAAAAAATCCTGTCATAGCCCAGCCATCTGCTGACATCTGGTTTAACCACGCTGTTTCTTCATCCTTATCAAAATAAAATCTAAATTTAATCATTTTTTGTCTCCTCCATTAATTCAGCGTTCTTAAGAAGTTCTTCCAAGCGCTGCTTTTCCGCATTAAAAGCTTCTTTGCCTGCTTCCGTAATAATATACTCCTTCTTCTTTCTGGATTCCGTATCAACACTGTAGATTTCTATCCAGTTTCTTTTCTGCATGGTCTGAAGCGCTCCGTATAATGTTCCTGCACCTAATACTACTCTTCCGTTCGTCCAGCGTTCTACTTCCTGTATAATACCGTATCCGTGATTTGGTTTTCTCAGCGCAAGCAGAATATAATAGAAAGCCTCAGTTAACGGATTATCTTTTTCCACCATACTGTCTCCTTTCCTTTAATTATTGATGTACTTATATATTTCTTCTTTCGATATATCGTGTCATGATATATTTCACTTATAATATATCGCCTGCTGATATATTTGTCAATATGAATTTATAAAAAAAATAAAAAAATGTAGGAAACTACAATAGACGAAATATAAACTAAACCGGCTAAAGCATACAAAAAGCCGAAAAA
>CAMWWS010000359.1 GCA_947178085.1 uncultured Lachnospiraceae bacterium
CAATCCATTCTATTTTTCAAGATAGTACAAAATAAATTGCATTTTGCGGCACATGGTCATACTGCGGCTGAAGTGATATATGAGCGAGCAAATGCAGAAAAGCCTTTTATGGGATTAACATCATTTAAGGGAGAACTGCCGGCACTTAAGGATGTTGGAGTTGCAAAGAATTATTTAAGTGAGGATGAACTAAAAATACTAAATAATCTTGTGTCTGGTTATTTTGATTTGGCAGAAATTAATGCAATTGAGCATAAGCCAATGTATATGAGCGATTATGTGGAGCAGCTAGATTCTGTTCTTTCTTCAGGCAATAGAAAATTATTGGCCGGCTCTGGGAAAGTCAGCCATGATGAGGCAATGAAAAAGGCGAAAGAAGAATACAGAAAATATCAGACGGTTACTTTATCACCAGTAGAACAGGCATATATGGAAACAATTAAGAACGCTGATAAGTCTGCCAAAAAAGTTACACGAAAATAATTATTTCCCCTTATCAGTTAATAGCCTTATAGCCACAACGCTTCACTCAAATCCTTCTGAGCTCTGACATCTTCAATACATACCATTTTTACCAGCAGCCATGCCCTCTCGTCTTCTGTCATTTCGGCAATCTTTTCTGCTTCCCCGGAGCCTCGCAGATTACTGATGATATTATCCAGACATTCATCTTTATATTTTGCAGTGTTCATCGCTTCCTGCCATGCCTGCCGTTTCTTTTCGAGCATTTCAAGCAATGGTACTTTTGTTGTTTTCCCATCCATAATCATTTTGATTTCATCAAGAGAAAAACCCAGTGCTTTTAGCTCCAACAGCGCGTTTAACTGATATACCTGATCTGCCGAGTAGTAACGATATCCATTCGCATCATCTACTTTCACCGGCTTAATTATGCCTTTCTTTTCATATAAGCGCATTGCCTTTCTGGAAACTCCAAAAAAGTCTGCAATTTCTCCAATCAGCATGAGATTATCCTTCATAAGCGTCCTCCGTTTCAGACAAATGAGTATCCGCCCATCCGTCTATTCCTCAAATATATCATTAATTCTTTTCACACATACAGAATTAGTTTTCAGATTGTTAATACAAGTAATGAGCATGAACATCCCTGCCATGACAGAACCCCTAATCTGAAAACAGTAAATTAAATCCGAAAATGCCATTACACCTTTTGAAATAAATCCATATCCCATGAACAGAATCATAAGGTATCCCCCAATTCCAAACAGGCGCATGCACGCATCGCTTAAAGCATTTCGCACATGAATCTTCATATTGGTATTCATTAGTTTTCTACTGGTATCATCACAGTTTTTCATCATCAGTTCTCCAGCATCATATAGCAGGATAGTATCTGCTTCCGTTATAAACGGTTTAATCGCAGAAGTATTTTCCGACATTGCATTTTGAGATTCTTCTTTTAATTTCGGGACGGCTTTAATCACCGTATTATAATTTGCAAATAATTGTAAGGCAATAAACATCCATGTCATACCCAAAAAGAGTGGGCTGCTTTTTATCATCAAAAGAGATGACAATATCGTATTTATTACGGCAACTATCAGATGTGGGATATTCAACGGACCATTCATCATCATAAAAGCTGCCTGTATATCACTATTCAGTCTTGTAATCCATTCACCGCTGAAACGGCTGTTTATCCGCTTAAGAGGTAACCTCAGAATCTTATTAAACATCTTCGTTTGAATCCGGACCTCTATTTTCGCAGAAAATGCCGCATAATTACTCCATATGATTCCATTATAAATAAACAGTCCCCCGCAGAACAAGCCGTATACTACGCATATTTTCGGAAGTGTACCTGAATTATTTGTTTCCAGACAAATAAAAACCGCTTTCAATAAATTTGCAAGCACCCACGTTCTAACAGCATCAAAAGGAGATCTGAGCAAGAGCAAATATATATATTTGCGCCAAATACCCATTCTTTTTATCAATTTGCAAAAGTCACTCACGAACCAGTTTTCCCCCTTCCATGCGGTAAATTTTGTAACTGTCATCCAAAGTCTCCCGATGATGGGTAACGTGAATCACCGTCCTGCCCTCTGTCAGTTTATTCAAAGCGCTCAAAACCGAACGTCCGGTATCCTCATCCAATGCCGAGACCGGCTCGTCCAGCAGAATAATTGAAGCATTCTTACATAGCGCTCTGGCTATTTGAATACGCTGCGCCTGCCCACCGGATACCTGATTTCCCCGCTCGCCCACATTTGTGTCCATCCCATCCGGAAGGCTTTCAGTCCATTTCGTGAGGCTTGCGTTCTGACAGGCTGCCCATATCATCTCTTCTGAAATATTATGTCCACAAGTAATATTATCTCTAATGGACATAGGAAAAAGACTGTTTTGCTGCATGACAGTCGCAATATGTTCCCTGATTTTCTCAGGAGAGCGCTCGCCTGCTATGACAGTCTCCCCGTAGTCAGCTTCATAGAGTCCTGCAATGATTTTTAATACAGTGCTTTTTCCACATCCGCTATCCCCCACTATTCCTATATGTTCACCGCTCCTCGCTTTAAGCGACAGGTTTTTTATAACCATAACATTCTCGTATGAAAATGAAATATTGTCTAAATAAACCGCATATTTATACATACTTTTTCCCTCCATATTCGGTTTCAACACTTATTTCACCTTCATCCTCACAAAGGAATGAAATTTTCTCTCTTGACTACCTCGAAACTGCCAAAATCTATTCCAAACCCTTTCCCCCCGTACTTTGAATAGGCTTCCTTGGCTGTCCATATTTCATAAAATCTGCGCCTTGTCTCATCCTCCGGGCAATCGGTTATATATTCATATTCACTCTTCGCAAAAAAGTGTTTCGCAATATCCAGTTCCCCGACATCCATACCGGTCATCTTTGCCAGCAGGCTTCTTGAGAGAACGTCTCCCAGAAGAGAACGTCTGTAATCCACTATATGCTTGTATCTGTCAATTCGCTCACGCTTTGCGGCAGATACCATATCACGTTAACAAATACAGTTTTCAATGAGCTGTCTCACATATTCATGCTCTTTGTAAAATGCAAAATGATTTCCTTTGATTATCTTCTGGAGATACACTCCGTCAACGTATTCCTTCCATTTGCCCATTGTTGCTTCGTCAAACCTGTCACCGTCCGCAATCAGTCCCAGTACATTGCCTCTGCCTGCTTCAATAAACACTTCCGTCCTCTATCATTTCACAGGCAATATCATAAAATCTGACACACTCCCTGACCTGAATCGGCAAATATTCATATATTTCATCAACAGATTTATATGCCTTTCCCGTTACGTTACAGTACACCTTTCCCTTGGGAAATGTGATTTCGAAGCTGCTTATCAGTTCCTTCAGAGGCTCGATTATCTCAGTACTATCGGTTTCAAACAGTTTTTTGGAAAATGAGAAGCCCAGCA
>CAMWWS010000360.1 GCA_947178085.1 uncultured Lachnospiraceae bacterium
CATTTTAGTCGTTTGACATACCACCAATTCACCAACAATTTCTATGTTTCGCCCTTCTTCTTTTAAATATATTAAATTCTTAATTGCCTGTTTAAGCCCTTGAGAATATCCACCTTTGTGAGTTGCTTTGTCTAATATATCTTCACCACTCTCACCAAATAATGGTAAATGTATTGTAATTTTTACTCCGTCCAGACAAATTTTTCTTGCATATTCCATATCAACTAATTTGACTCCGTTTGTAACAATAATCGGTGTTAGATCACTTTTCAAACTATATTCTATCATTTTATCTAATTCAGTATTAATAGTTGGCTCTCCTCCAATAAAAATTATATTGGAGAACAATTTAACATTATAACGCTTATTATAATCATTTATTTTATCTACTATAATTTTAAACTTCGCAAAATCTAAAGGTTTATTTAACTTTTCTTTTTTACACTGATTTATATAACACCATTCACAAGATAATTGACATAGTTCCTCCTGTACAATTTCAATAGCAATACCATTATAAAGACTCTTTATGTCTTTTTCTCTAAAAGTTGCATGTAAATCAATTGCTTTTGTTTCTTTCCCCATCATATCAATCAATTCATAATACTCAGGAATAAATATCTTTTTTGTGTTCATTTTCTTAACCCTTTCCTAAAAGTAAAATGCTAAAATAAGTCTCATTTTTAAAATAGCTAAATATTCATTTTGCTTTGTTTCACAAATGTCTACAATTAACTATTTGCAATTATAATCTATTGCGGATACTACTATACCAAAGGTAAAATAAAATTCAATTACCTTTGCAGAAAATAGACTTTTTGTGCAGAAAATGGACATAAAAACAGGTTTGCCGTATTTATGATAAATCCACACAACTAAATGTGAAAATGCTTGTGCGAATATATAGGACATTAAATTGTTCCATTGCAAATTTATTAGAATATATACCACCAGACACCTAGTAATAAAACAGCCTAAAATCCACGAACGAGGTAACATACACTGGAACAGTCCTTATCCCATACTGCGCTTCCGCCATGCCCAACCAGACAAAATCCGCAGGCAACCACTTCCGAAAAATGCCTTTCACTGAAATTCCAATGCCGTTTTACCTCATTACCTCTGACTGCCAATCCTCTACACCATACCTTTACGGGCAACAATGTTATCCATTGCAGATATCTATTCGCACATAATGGAATTCTGCTTCCTTTTATCCCTGCATAAACATAGACGGATAAAAAGGCAAAAATAAAATCAAATATATGCGTGTCCTATTAAATTGTTTGGGCTTTCTCAAACCTGCAACTATCATAACTGAAAGGGAGATTTTTCAGAGCGCCAGTTTCCACTATTTTAGCTGATATATGCCACCTTAATTACTAAATAAGAACATTCAAAAAAGACCAGACTCCAGATATAACCTGTTGTCTGATCCCTTTTTCATATTAAAGTGTCATTATAATATCTATTCAAATATCAAATAGTTCATCTTTTTGCAATTCCTCTGTCAGTCAGAATTGCAGCGCTTTCCTAAGGTCCAAGCTGATTTAAGAATTTTGTTTGAATCGTTTTTCCAATTCCTGAATATATTCATCAAAAGCATATATTTTTGATTCGCCAGCAAAACAGAACCTTGCTCTAGTCCCCTCAAAGCATGATTTTTTTATCATATCATCTAATGACATCTTCTTGCTTTGATTCTTCTGAACCTCATCATCTACTGCCTGCATAAGTTCTTCCTTTGTACATACCTTAGCAATAAATGACGGTACGTTTGACTTCGTACCTACCAATGTTCTGTCAAATCTTGTTGTTCCTGTATCATCGACGCTGCAAATACTGTTCGTCGATTTTCCCACATAAGTAACAGGAATGTTATTATAATTATTAGTCAATGTTATGCTCATAAAAATGTTTCCTTCCCATTCAATCCTATTTTAAGTTGTATTTATTGCGAGGTTCCCGATATGATGAATATGGGAACCCCACAACGTATTATTTAATGCCGCTCCACTTAATCTACATAGCTCATTGTCTGAGGTGTAACAATAAATTTGTACCCGATAAGTATTCTCGGCTCCCAAGTAAAGCTATAGCTGTATAAGACCTTGCCCCAAATTTGCCAATTTTGCTTAACATAGTAAGCCATATCAGGTACATTAAATGCCTGCAGATTTCCGATCTGCTCCATGCCATATCCAGACGGCTCTCTGATATACTTGTAAAATCCTCCCCATGAGCCACCGTTTCCGTTATTATCCATATACAAATCTGTCATAACAGCGCCGTTAGGAATGGTAGAATCATATGTAAGATTGTAATTTTGAGGTGAAACGCTTGTATAATAAGTATTTCCCTGCGGTATATAACCAAACTTAAACGACAGTCCTGTATCTCTCCAGCCTGTATTTCCTGTTTTGAAAGATGGTCCGAAATAAAGTGTATACGGTGAATTACTGTAACCGGAATATGACTGCACTGCTACATAATATGTTCCCGTTTCGTTTAGATAGATATAAAATTCTTCTGCTGTATTTCCCTCCTGAAATTCAGCATATCCGCTTGTTAAATCGCTGTTGATCAAAAGCATGTCATAGTCACAGCCATTAGGAATATTCATAAGAACAAAAGAATATGGTTGTGATGTATCATATACCTCAAATTTGTACCAGTCCACATCGCCTTCATAAAGTGTTGCTGTGATTTTCTTGCCCGTCAGTCCTGTCGTCGCCGTGGAAACTCCGTTATTAGGTTCATACTGATCACCATTTACAGCTAACGTCATTATATCATCCGGCGCTGACTCCAAGTCAAACCTTTCAGCATATGTATCCAACGAAACAAAATCGTCACAAGAAACAACCTGCTCCTGTGCTGCAAGATCCTCAAATAAAATACTATCCGCATTTTCATTTTCAATGCTTACAACATTGTTTACTTCGCTTTCTTCTGCCGCAAAAACTGGCACTGAGAAAATCATACTGCTCGCTAATGCCATGCATAATAATTTTTTGATTTTCATAGAATTCTCCTTTTCTTTTTTCTGCTCAACATGTTACCTTGATTGGTAATGCATTTCATACCGGAACGGGAGAAATCAGTTTTTAGTTAAGCAAGTTGATTGCCCTCTATTCTTTCAAACTTGTTCCGAGTAAACCTTGACATTACCTCTACATACTTATTTTCTACATCATCTGTTTTTCATTTTACTTTTACCTCCCGTTTCATAATTTTATTTCACATAGTAGAGATGCGCACAATATGATACTTCAACGAAAGTATGAAGGTAATAAAATCTAGCCTACACATTGCCATTCATCACCTTCATTTTTTTCATAATCGTGCCTCTTTCATCATCAATTATAATGTAATGTGAATCTGATACAATATACCTT
>CAMWWS010000361.1 GCA_947178085.1 uncultured Lachnospiraceae bacterium
TTCTAAAGTTGCCCTTGCGGGAAGTGAATCCTGAATTCTGATAGGCATGTTCATTCTCCGTTCTGATAAAATTTACGCTTTTTTAACAATAACATAAAATATGATATTCTGCAAGCTTGCACATTTAAGTAAAAAGATATATAATGAATAAAGCTAAACTTTTAGACAGAAATTTTTATGAGGTAAAAAAATGGAAACAGCATATCAAAAAGTAAAGGTACACAATGAAATGGAATGGTGTCAGGTCTCTGACATGGAGACCAAGAAGAATATCGAGAAACTTTTGTTGAAGAGCAGGGTTTCATATTATGTGAAATGGGAAAAACCTAAACTTTTCTCCAGTGATAAGTTCGGCACCTGTATATTCTGCGTAAATCAGTTGCAAAAGGATACTGCAGATGATGCTATACAGCCATTGCTTATGGAAGATAATGTAAAAATTAAATTTATTAACCGTAAATTAGATAAGTCATTTTATTAATGGAGCATAGTTATTAAAATGAGCAGTAATTGTGATACATGTAGTAATTATGTTTATGATGAAGATTATGAATGTTATGTCTGTATGGTAGATTTGGATGAAGACGATATGAGCCGATTCCTAAGCGGCGGAAGTTTTGAATGTTCATTCTATCAGTTAGATGATGAATACAGGATAGTAAGAAAGCAGATGTAGCCCGCAGGCTACTCTGCTTTTTTCAAATTCTTCTGTGCTGTGGACAGCATCAGTTTAATTCTGTTCAACTGATTTACCTCGCTTGCTCCGGGGTCATAGTCAATAGCTACAATATTGGAAAGCGGATAACGTTTTCTTAATTCTTTAATTACTCCTTTTCCCACAACATGATTAGGAAGGCAGGCAAACGGCTGAGTACATACTATATTGTTGACGCCGCTGTGAATCAGTTCGACCATCTCGCCGGTCAGAAACCAGCCTTCGCCTGTCTGATTACCAATATTTACAATAGGCTTAGCATAATCTACAAGACTGTAAATGCTTGCAGGCGGTTCAAAATGTCTGCTTTTTCTAAAGGCCTTAGAAGCGCTTCCACGAAGCTTTTCGACCGCCCATATGCCAAGGCTGCAAAATGCGGCAGCTTTCTTGGAGGTGCCTAAGTTCTCTGCTTTGTAAATCTGATTGTAGAAGCAATAGAGCATAAAATCAAGTAAATCAGGCACGACAGCTTCCGCTCCTTCGGACTCAAGAAGCTCAACCAGATAATTGTTGGCTGCGGGAGCAAATTTTACAAGAATTTCTCCTACAATGCCGACGCGCGGTTTTTTCTCATCAGTTATTGGTATTTCATCAAAATCCTTAATAATTTGCCGGCACATTTTACAGAAGGTAAAATAGCTCATATGCTTTCTTGAAACAAATTCACGGCATTTTTTAAGCCATTTCTGATGAACAGCTTCAACAGAACCCGGCTCTTTTTCATAAGGGCGCATCCGATAGACACAGCGCATGAAGATATCGCCGAAAACGGCGCCGTAAGCAGCACGCATGAACATATCCGCATTCAGATGGAAGCCCGGATTGCTCTCGAGTCCCGCGAGACTTAAGGAGATGACGGGAACCTGTTGCATTCCTGCTTTCGCTAAGGCTCTTCTGATAAAACCAATATAGTTAGTAGCACGGCAGCCACCGCCGGTCTGGGTAATAATAACAGCTGTTTTATTTACGTCATATTTGCCTGAAAGCAGTGCCTCCATAATCTGGCCAACCACCATAAGAGAAGGATAACACGCG
The DNA here is from genome assembly GCA_947178085.1 of uncultured Lachnospiraceae bacterium. The sequence goes on from CAMWWS010000361.1 coordinate 1,751, forward strand.
TCATTATTTACATATTTTAATCCGACATCGACTGCACGCCGGTTGTCGTTGCCAAGAACCTCGAAATTGTAGCCGCATGCACTGAAAGCGGGCTGCAATATATCGAAGTGGATGGGAGACATCTGTGGGCAGAGAATCGTATAATCTTTTCGCATTTCTTCCGTAAAGACAACTCTTTCAAAAGCGCTGGAATTGAGTATTCTCTTTTTTTGCTTCTGTTCTCTGACTTTAATTGCAGACAGAAGAGAACGGATACGGATTCTTGCTGCGCCCAGATTATTGACCTCATCAATCTTAAGGCAGGTGTAAATTTTATCTGAACCGGATAATATATCATTGACCTGATCCGTTGTAACGGCATCCAGACCGCAACCAAAGGAATTAAGCTGAATTAAGTCCAAATCTTCCCTTGTTTTCACAAAGCTTGCCGCGGCATATAACCTCGAGTGATACATCCACTGGTCTGAGACGATAAGCGGTCTTTCGGGAAGCGCAAGGTGGGAAACCGAATCTTCCGTCAGTACTGCAATATCATAGGAATTAATCAGTTCAGGGATACCATGATTGATTTCCGGGTCAATATGATAAGGGCGGCCGGCAAGCACGATACCGCGTTTATTGTTCTTTTCCATATATGCAAGAGTTTCTTCACCCTTTTTCTGCATATCGATTCTTGCGTTTTCCAATTCTTCCCATGCTGCTTTACATGCATCCATAACATCTGATATTGGAAGCTCGTTAAACTCTTTAGTCAAAGCTTCCGTAACAGTTTTTAAATCCCTGAATGACATAAAGGGATTGCGGAATTCGATTTCGCCGCGCCCGATTTCTTCTACGTTATTCTTGATATTTTCAGAATAAGAGGTAACAATGGGACAATTATAATGGTTGTTGGCGTCTTTGAATTCGTCACGTTCATAGAACAGCGCGGGATAGAAGATAAAATCCACCCCCTGTTTTATCAGCCATGTTACATGACCGTGGGCAAGCTTGGCAGGATAACATTCGGATTCACTGGGAATAGATTCAATGCCAAGCTCATATATTTTGCGATTGGAAACCGGTGAGAGTACTACACGGTATTTCAGTCTGGTAAAAAAAGTGAACCAGAACGGATAATTCTCATACATATTCAGTACTCGTGGTATTCCTACACTGCCTCTTACTGCTTCATCCGCCGGAAGCGGTTCATATGTAAAGATTCGTTTGAGTTTATAGTCAAAAAGGTTGGGAACGCCATTTTCATTCTTTGCTTTTCCTATACCTCTTTCGCAGCGGTTGCCGGAAATGTACTGGCGTCCTCCGGTAAATTTATTGATGGTAAGACGGCAGTTATTTGTACAGCCCTTGCATTTAGCCATACTTGTCTCAAACTGCAGAGTGTTGATTTTTTCAATATCAAGCATTGTGGTCTGATAGCCTTCCGTATAGTTTGCCCTTGCAATCAGAGCTGCACCGAAAGCACCCATGATACCTGCAATATCAGGACGTATTACCTCACAGTCTGCAATCTTTTCAAAGCTGCGAAGTACTGCGTCATTATAAAAAGTGCCGCCCTGAACGACTATATTTCTGCCAAGTTCGGATGCGTCAGACACTTTTATAACTTTAAATAAGGCATTTTTAATGACAGAATAAGCAAGCC
>CAMWWS010000362.1 GCA_947178085.1 uncultured Lachnospiraceae bacterium
TATCAAGGCGCCAGCCTGCCGGTTCAAGTTCTCCTAAGGCAAACGTGAATAATTCCTGATTATCAGTTTTAAATTCCAGATTTCCCTCTTTTGATAGTATCTCATTATATCTGCCCAAAAATTCACGGGATGGCAATCTTCTTTTCGCATGTCTGTCCTTCGGCCACGGGTCGGAAAAATTAAGATAAATTTTTTCTACTTCACCACAACCGAATACTTCCGTAATTTCTTCTGCATCCATACGTATAAAATACAAATTTGGAAGTTCCTGCTCTTCCATTTTCTGAATTCCGCGAACCAGAACGCTGGAATATTTTTCTATGCCGATATAATTAATCTCCGGATGCTGCCTTGCCATATCAATAATAAAGCGTCCCTTGCCCATACCGATTTCTATATGTATCGGATTAGAATTATCAAATAACCTTTGCCAGTGGTTTCTATACTCCTTAGGTTCATGAATCACAAAGCGGCTTGCACCTATTGTTTCCCTTGAACCTGCAACGTTCCGTAGTCTCATGCCAAATCAGTCTTTCCTTATTATATACCAATGTATCTTTCTCAATCTGCAAGTTACAACTCATATTATACTAAATTTCATAACTTTTTCAAGCAATTACTGCTGCTGCCATTTTTCAGCTTTCTCAAAAAATGTCCACAAAATATGTTTAGTTTTTATTGAAAATAGTGTATGATAGTAACGTACATTTCCAAAATTAAGGGATATACTCATTTATTATAGACGTATGGATGAGATTTGAAAGGTTTTGATAATTCATGTATTTTAAACACAAAAAAGGATTTCTGCCGCTTTCTCTGCTTACGGTTTTCCTTATTTCTTTCTTTTTTAACTGCTATACTCTGACAGCTCACGCAACTTTAGAAGAATTGAATGCTGAAGCAGAGGCAAGAAAACAGCTTCCCATACAATCCAACGAGATAGAAAACTGGCCCGTTGGACCTGAGATCGGTGCACAGGCTGCCATTTTGATGGATGCCAATACCGGTATTATTCTTTATGCCAAAAATATCCATGAGGAATTGTATCCTGCAAGTACTACCAAAATCCTGACCTGCCTGCTTGCAATGGAAAACGGTAATCTTGATGACATGGTTTCCTTTTCCAGAGAAGCCGTTTTCAGCGTACCCTATGATGGCTCTAATATGGGAATGGACGCCGGTGAATCCATTACTCTTGAAGAATGCCTCTACGGCATTCTGGTTGCTTCTGCCAATGAAGTTGCAAATGCTGTAGCAGAGCATATTGGCGGCTCCATTGATAGCTTTGTTGATATGATGAATACCCGCGCAGCGGAGCTTGGCTGCACAAACTCCCATTTTGTAAATACCAACGGGCTTTTTGACGAAAATCATTACACCTCTGCCTATGACCTCGCCCTGATTTCCACAGCTTTCTTTCAAAATGAAATGCTTTGTAAAATCAGCAATACTTCCCGGTATCATTTTGAAGCCACTGCAACACAGCCGGATGACTTCTATAAAATCACTAAGCATAGATTAGTCAACGGTGAGATTCCATATGAAGGTATTGTAGGCGGCAAAACAGGATATACCGATATATCAAGGCAAACTCTTGTGTCATGCGCGGAACAAAACGGAATGAAACTGATTTGCGTTATTCTTAAAGAGGAATCTCCTGCACAGTTTACGGATACTGTGGAATTATTCAACTATGGTTTTCAAAATTTCCAGGTATTAAATATTGCCGAAAACGAAGATAAATTTAACATGGAAAGTATTAACTTCTTTAAGGCAGACTATGATATTTTTGGTAATTCCAAACCCATTCTCTCTATAGATTCCGACGGCTATGTTATAGTTCCCAATATGGCGGATTTTTCTGATTTGGATTCTACAATCAATTATGATATCTCATCGGAAAATTCAAACGTGTTATCGGACGAAAGCCGCATTGCCAAGATTACATATACATATAATGATACTTTTGTCGGAGAAACTTATGTAAACCTCTCGGAATATGCCAAAAACTCATATGATTTTAATTCTGAATCTCCTGCAACTACCGATACCACTGTGTCGAAAGTAGAAACACATTCTCCCGCAGAAAGCGGAAATACCATATTTATTAATGTAAAAAAAGTGTTGATTGGCATTCTCATTTTTGCAACGATTGTAATTTGCTTATTTATCGCGCGGGCAATAATCATACATAAGGATAATGAACTCCGCCGTCAGAACCGCTTAAAAAGAAAAAAACATCGAAGGGAACGTATCAATTCCGGCTTCGATGATTTTGATTTTTAGCTGCCCTTTTTTCCTTACGGTGTATTTTGGTCTGCTCCTGCAAATTACTAATGTTATCTACGTCCTCTTCGGAAATAAACTTTTCCGTCTTCACTACATATATCCGGTCATTTTCTGTTTTGCGGATACGAATCTTGGCTTTCATATAACCATGCTTATCACAATAGGATACGCTGTAGTAATGTTTTCCGTTGGGAGTGAACCACCGGATTTTTTTTCGCAGATTCTTATTGCATAAATAGCATTTGGTACTGATTACATTCTTATCATTAAGCGCCTTTATCTTGTCGTCAAATCCTCTGGAAATATATTTTGCATACGGACTCTGATGAATCGAATCAAAAAGTGTATATATCTCCTCATTCCGGTTTCTCGGAATATTGAAAACATCATAAGAATAATTCTCCAATACTACCGCATCTAAAAGCGACAATACTTTGGCTGTATAATAAGCGTCGCTGAACGCCCTGTGAAAAGGTATATCCTTTTCTATCTGCAGGAAGTCAATCGCATACTCCAAAGACCTTCTTGTCTTACTGTCCTCGCAGCCTATGCTGAATAACTTCTGCACATCAAGAAACTTAAAAGGCTTGTCCGCTATAGGCTCAAGCTGATAATACCGGATATTCCTCTGCAATTCCGCCAGATCAAGAGGTCCCCATGTACAAAAAATGTAATCTTCACCCCACCATTTCCTGAATTTCTCCATTATTTCCGGGAAAGGCTTTCCACTCTCCAACTGGTCCATCTGAAGATGTATCAGCTTTTTCGTTACATAGTGCATCTCATGATAAATCTGTGGCTTAATCAACTCACTGAATTCATCAGTCTTTACCCGTTCATTATTCAGTTTAATTGCACCGATTTCAATGATTTCAAATGGAAGTGCGCTATTGTTTTCTTCCTCAACGCCACCCTGGTTCCATTCCAAATCCAAAACAATATAATTCATGAGACTTTTCCTTATTTTCTTTATGTAAATAAGAAACACCGAAAGCTCTGGAATTACAGCACATCCGGTGTTTTAAGCGTCGCTAAGAGGATTTGAACCTCCGGCCTACCGCTTAGGAGGCGGTCGCTC
>CAMWWS010000363.1 GCA_947178085.1 uncultured Lachnospiraceae bacterium
CCTAACATCTGTGTTTTGCCACCTGCCCATTTCAAAATAGGCTTAACTTGAACAGCCTCTGATTTTCTAACTGCTTGTTCTGCCACTGTACTTGCCTCCTTTTCATTTTATAGAATCTTGGGTCAATTCCATTATATCGCCTATGTCACATTGTAAAGCGGTGCAAATTTTCACCAGCACATCCGTGGTGACATTTTCGTTTTTTCCTAACTTTGCCATTGAAGCATGGCTGATGCCTGCCGCAGCGCATAGGTCTTTTTTCCTCATATCTCTATCAATCAGTAGCTTCCAAAGTTTCTTATAACTAACCGCCATACTCATCACCCCAATAATACTTCTCACAACTCAAAAATCGCTGATACAAATTCTGCGTTCGCTGAAATTAGCAACAGTATAACATATCTCAATTCAGCTTTCAATGTATCATATATAAATTCTTTATTTTTTGCAGAGCACTACTGATTCCCGTCCAAACCGCAGTACGGAAATTTTGATTTTGTATTGCCGTCTGTTCAATATTTGTAACATATGGATTTGGTTCGTGATCTGTTTTACCCACACAATGACTGCAGCTCATAAAAAGACTCCTTTTATTCTCTTTATACTATGATATATGTTGCAGAAGATTACGTGTAAATCCTCTGTAATTCTGTACCATATAATCACGAAAGATATTCAAATTCAAAAGAAGCCCTGTCTGTTTCAAAGGCAAAAAGAGTACAGCCCTTTTTGCAAAATCGATAGAACGCCCGACAGGATGCGCTTTCGTGAATTGACCTTACCATATCTCCCTTTGCTGGAGCCTTAAGAAGACATTCAGATGCTTCCAGCTGCTGAACGTCCAATTCCAGATCACCCTGTATAATCCGTACCATGTTATTTTGAATCCGAACAACTCTGGCTCCCAGATAAGTTGCCATTCTGTACTCTTTCCCCTGCCATAATATAGCGCCTATAACACCAGTAAAATGAACACCTGCCATGGGGATATCCGCCACTGATAGCATTAAAGCCCCTCCGGAAAAAAAGCATTGTGTCCAGATATACTTTTTAGGAAAGGATCGGCCTCGGTCTCCTTCCCAGTATCCCCAGGCATTGTGAAAAGAATATTTTTGTCCATTGATATACACATTCCCCCGAACCGAATGCCGCATACTCCACACGCTATGACGGCATTCCATAAATGGTACTAATGCAAACGGTCCCATAATATCATATTTTAAGGGGCAAAGTGTCCCAAAATCCAATTTTCCCTTAATGGTCAGCTGCGACGTGTGTATTGCCAAACGAATACCTTCTTTACCGAATTGGTTCTCTCCGATGAAAATATGCATTTTCGTCCGGCGAAATATATCTGTAGCGAACGTTACTGTACAAGCGTCATGATCTGTAATAATCTGAATAGAACAGGTGCGTTTCCTCCCTGTGTCATGAACAGCAGGTATTACCGCTAAAGTCTGTGTGTCAGACTGACATTTCAAATACCAACCATAAAAGGAACCATACATATTCTTGCCTCCATGAAAAAATAATACTTATTTTTCCGCGAATGAGTCTGATTTATTCATCTGGCAGAATTTCGCGTTCATGATATTATGACATATTTCTTCTGATGCTGAAAATAATTTAAAAATAAACGACACTGAACCATCCTTAATAACTCTATTCTATTTTTCGCTAAAAATGCATAATAACTTCTCAGTCTCATATACTATTCATGAGGTATTTTCTATGAAACATTTAAAACGACATACAATTATTGGAATATTTTTTGTTCTGACTATAGGAACACTTGCTCATTTCCTATATGATTGGACTGAAAACAATCATATAATTGGATTTTTTACGCCAATAAACGAATCTATATGGGAACACATGAAATTATTATTTTTCCCAATGTTGATATATTCACTTATCATGATTATAAAATTCCACCGAAAATACTCATGTATTACTTCTGCTTTAAGTTTTGGAATTATAGCGGGCGCACTCTTAATACCACTTTTTTATTATGCTTATACTTTTATCCTTGGTAAAAATGTTTTTATTTTCGATATCAGTATTTTCATTTTGAGCATTGTTATTGCCTTTTGGCTTTCTTACAAACTTACACTATCCTGTAGGTTGGAATCTTACACTTCTTTACTATGCATTTTGGTGTGTATGCTTTTTATATGCTTTTTCGTTTTTACTTACCACCCTCCACACGCTGCTATTTTTCAAGAGCCTTAGTCCCTTAATCCGGCAAATCTCCAGTAGCAGGATTATCAAGCATCCTGCCCTCTTCATCAAACCGCGACCCGTGGCATGGGCAGTCCCAGGTACGTTCCTCCCTGTTCCACTTCAACGAACAACCCAGATGCGGACATCGCTTTTTTGAAACTGTAAGCAGATCTGCCAGATATTCAAAGCCATTTACGGCTAACTGTGGCTTTAACATATTCCTCGATGGACAAAACACCTCCTGCCATAAGGGAATCTCCCCCATAATCAGTTCAGACAACATCATTGCCGCTGCCATAGAAGTAGTCATTCCCCACTTACAAAATCCAGTTGCCACAAAAGAATCCGGCATTCCCTTTGCATATTTTCCAATATAGGGGATATAATCCAATGATATACAGTCTTGTGCTGCCCATACATATTTTTCGACAGAATCCGGATAATACTGATTTGCAAAATCCTTAAGTTCCTGCCACTTACCGCCGTCTTTCCCTGTTCTGTGGGAACCGCCGCCCAGCAAAAGCAAATCCTTATAATTACGAAATGATAATCCGCCCTTTGCTTCGTCCAAGTACATTCCCTGAACCTGTGCCGCCTCTGCAAGCGCAAGAACATAGGAACGCTCCTGATACATTTTCATAAAATACATGCCATGCTTATTATCAATCGGAAAATGTGTCGCAAAAATCACCTTTTTATAGACAATATTCCCCTTCTCTGTAACTGCCGTATGCTCTTTAAACTCTGTCACAAATGTATTTTCATAAATCGCAAGTCCTTTTGCAATCTGTGCAATAAACTTCAACGGATGGAACTGTGCCTGATGTGGAAATGCAACGGCTCCCTCTGTCTGAAACGGCAGCTCCGAAACTTCGACAATTTTCGCCTCATAACCGATCTGATGCAGTGCTGCTGCCTCCTCTTCCAACTTCCCAGGCGCATCTTTGGAATAGACATATGACGTTTTTTCCTCATAATCACAGTCTATATTTTGACAAAGCTGATAGTACTTCTCCACCGCTCTCTGGTTTGCTTCCAGATACATTCTTGCCTTTTCCGTCCCGACATGCTTTAATAGTTTCCCATATATAAGTCCATGCTGCGCTGTAATCTTCGCCGTAGTATTTCTTGT
>CAMWWS010000364.1 GCA_947178085.1 uncultured Lachnospiraceae bacterium
TTCAAAGAATTGGCATCCCAATTCAAAGTCTTAAGCGCCTCCGCATTATGATGTTTTTCAAAATAATCCATATCCATTTTCAGAAGCTTTTCAAAAAGCATGATTTTAATATCGAATACAATTTTTCGTACAACTTTAATTTGAAAATATCTTCGATACGGCGCCAGACAATTTAGCACAACCAATACACAGCAAAGGATTACAGCCCGAGCAAATAAATTTTTGTCCCTGTATTCCAATGCATTAAAAATCAGTTTATTCATGTATGGATAGGTTAAATTCAGAATAACAGAGGTAATAAGCGTTATAATAAAAATGCTCCAATAAGCAACTTTATATTTTCCAATATAGGAAAGATACATTTTAAACTCTTTCAAGACTCCATACCTCCTGACATCGTATAATTCTGATACATTCTACAATATTTTCCGCCCGCTTTCAAAAGCGTTTCATGTGTTCCCATTTCCACAATCTGTCCTTCATCAAGCACGATAATATTGTCATAATCCGTTATGGTTGCAAGCCTGTGTGCGACAGTAATAACAGTCTTATTTTGTGAAATCATGGATAATGTGTTGTTTACAAATTGTTCTGTTTCCCTGTCCAAAGCAGAAGTCGGTTCGTCCAGTAAAAGAATTGGTGCATCCTTTAAAATGGCGCGTGCAATAGAAATTCGCTGTCGTTGTCCGCCGGATAAATTACTTCCATGTTCTTCAAGCAGTGTGTCATATCCATTCGGCAGCTCCTGAACAAAGTCGTCACAACCTGCTTTTCTTGCAGCGTCTATGATTTCTTCACGATTTGCCTCCGGTTTCCCGATGCGGATATTATCCAATACACTCATGGGAAAAATGATCGTATCCTGTGAAATCAGTGCCAAATCGTTTCGCACAACTGCGGGACTAATTTCTGAAAAATTGTTTCCATAGAATAAAATTGTACCCTGATCAGCCTCATATTGCCGGCACATTAATTTGATAATTGTACTCTTTCCACAGCCACTTCGACCAACCAGCGCAATTCTTGTTCCCTTTTCAACGGTCAAATGAAAATGCTCCAGAGTTTTATGTTCACTTTCTGATGAACTTGAATATGTAAAGGAAACATCCTTAAAGTCAAATACTTGTTCGGAAAGATGAGTTATTTCGTTTAATGAATATTCTGTATTCTCAATAGGTAAATCCATCATTTCAAAAATCCTCTTAACCGAAATCATTGCCATTTGCGTTCTGACCACTAACTGATAAGATCCGACAAGCGGTTCATTGATTTTCCTGATTCCGCTCATTAAAGCAACCAACGTGCCTAATTGCACATACCCCCGAAAAGCCAAAAATCCTCCAAGACATAGCGCAATGGCCGTTGGCGCTTCTCTGATTAGACAGGAAAGCGGTTCAATGTTGTATTGCCATAAATCATTTCGATTGGAAATGTCGAGCGTTTCTTTTAATTCTGCATAATACTTGTCCCGCATGTTCTTTTGAAGGTTATATGCTTTTATAACATCTGCACCGTCAAAGACCTCTTGAATATTGTTGTTTGTTAGACCCAAACGCTTTACATATGCGGACTGCGACATTTTAACAGGTTTTAAAAGCCGAATGCTAAGCGGCACCATAATCACCAAAGGACCAAGACATGCTGCTGCGAGCAAGGGATTTAGAGTAATCAAATAAATTGCAAATACAATCACGAGAATCGGTGTATACAGGCAGTCCGTAAAGTAATTTTGCATATATCCTGCCAACACTTCTACGTCGGAAGATGCTCTTTCGATGATATCGCCGAAATTATTTTTCTCCATAAAATCTGGTGACATTTTTAAGATATGATTTACAAAATCATGCCGCAGGTCCCGTAAAATTCCGGCACCGAAAAATCCGGTCATTGATATTACAAAATAGTTGGAAAGCATTCCTGCGATAATGACCAATATAACTTTTACGGCAAACGTCGGCAGCACAGAAACAATATCGCCTTTTAGCGATTCGTCAATGATTTGCTTCAATAGGTCAATAATCCACACATTTGCAACGGAACACCCAATACTTGCCAATGTCGTCATTACAATGTGCCCAAAATAAGGTTTTGTGAATTTTATTAAGTTTCTCATACTGTACAGTTCCTTCCATGTCTGCTATACTTTTTACAATATCAGAAATTGCAACGCTGTTTTTACAGTATAACAGTCGCCACACCTAAAAACAATTGCAGATATACATGCTTTTTATATATTATTTGCAATAAAATAATATCTAAAGCTGCAAATAGTATATAAAAATGTGCAAAAAGGAGTGTGCCATATGCCACAGCAAGACCGCCATAAAGACCGTCTGATCCCAATCGAGTTTGATTTTTATGATCAACTGGAAGCATTGCCGAAGAAAGAGCGCTGCTCTGTCGTTCTGCTCTCATGTGGAAATGCTACCGTAAAAATAAACAATCAGGTACGTTTACTCAGTTCTCCCTGCGTGCTTTGCCTGTCGCAGTATGATATGGTAGAACTGATTCATTCTGACCATTTAAGCGCTAAATCATTTCACTTTGATCCGTGGTATATCAAGGCTTGTCTTTGTTTTGACAATCTTGAGGATTCAGTTGAGATTGAACCGCAGTACACTTACGACCGCACAAAACTTTACATGTTCACGAAGCATCATGGCAATTTACAGGGGATTTTTTCGCTCACGCCCCAAAAGTATCTCTACATGAATGAACTTTTGCTCATGATTGGTGCGGAAACTTTTTCGCAGAGCGACGGATTTTGGACTTGCCGTATAAGAAGAATGCTGTTGCAGTTGATTAATTGTATTTATGATATCTATGTAGATCAACGCAAACTCAAGTTTTTTGAGGAGCCCGAAAGTCATAACCCTGCTACAATTTGCGCCGAATACATTCATACGAACTATGCGGAAAAGATTAAGCTTGAGACTTTATGTGCGCTTGTGAATTTAAACAGAACTTCCTTGAATCAGAAATTTAAAGCGCAATTTTCGTGTACCTGTATGGAATATTTGCTGAATTACCGCTTAAAAATTTCACAGGAATTGTTATCGAATACGAATATGAAAATGAGTGAAATCGCACAAAACTGTGGGTTTCAATATGATACTTATTTCATACGGCAGTTTACTGCAAAGCTGGGAATTTCACCTGCGGCCTATCGGAAAAATCCACTTTCTTATACAGCGTACGAGGGGAAACCGATACGAAAATTGTAAAAGGAGCAAAGTTAAGAATATGGAAGAAAATATTATTATCAAGAAAGATGCCGTTCGCTTAGTGCGAAAACGTCTGAAAGAAATTCTAAAACCGTTAGGATTTCAGTCCCACCCAAGATCAAAGGGACG
>CAMWWS010000365.1 GCA_947178085.1 uncultured Lachnospiraceae bacterium
ACTATATCATTTTCATCAAAATAAAAAGTTATTATAAAACTCCCATCTTCCACAAAATACTTTCCATGGCTATCTTGCTGCAGCCCTCGATAGCTTTTACGATAAACTTTTTCAATGGTACTTTTATCTGTGCCAACTCCAATTTTTTTCCTACCAAAACGATATTCCGGGCTTGTCAATTCCATTATGCGTAAATAGGGATGTCCATTTGAATTCTCATTATACGTAAAAACAAATAAACGTCCATCATCATATTCATTATAAATAAAATAATCACCGTACTCTGTATATTTTTCTCTTAATGTATTATCCGGTTCACCGTTCACCTCTATTATCTGTTCGTAATTACAACTTTCTGTGTTCGCTAGAACTGAATAGTAATCTTCACAATAAGTCGTATAGTATTCATAATATTTTAATTGTATTCCCATAATAATAAATCCGACTAATAATACTATTAATATGATTACAAAGCATATAATCTTCTTATTTCTATTTCTCATATTCATACACTGTCTTTGTTTCATAGAACCACCAATTATCAGTTATCCTTTCAGTTTTATACCAGTATCTTGCATCTCCACTAAAAGATATACCATCCAGATACAATGTTTCTTCTTTGCCTAAATAACGTATCCCTATATCCAGCGGTGTATCATCTTCACTATAATAGAATCCACCACCATATTTTTTATTTAGCAATGGAAGGTTAATTTGAGAAAAACTAACAATGAATACCACGTCACCGTCCAACCGCTTACTAATTCTTAAAATATTGAAATCTTTAAATAGTCTATCTATTTTTTCATCATTCAAATCTTTATAATAATCCAACTCATATGTACCATCCTGACAGCTTTCCGCTATTTCCAACAGCTCAGCTTCACGTGCTATAACCTTATCGCATATCTTTTCTTTAATTCTACACTGTATATGCTCTGCGCCGAAGTACACGTAACATATAACACCTGTTATTAGGGTAAAAATACCAAAACATAGTAATATGATACGCTTTTTTGATAGTTTTCTTTTTACTTCCATTATTATGTCAAGAACCATTTCATTCCTCCCTGACAGCCTTTATTTTTTTCTCCATAAACCCCTTCATCTCCCAACCGTATCTCTCTATTGCCCTCTTGTTATCACCTTCAACGAAAACAAGCCACAACGCAGTGTTATCCGGATTTGATTTAATCACTACTTTATATTTAACTTTTCCTTCACAATAGAGATGAAACACATCTATCCCTTTTATCAATAATATATATACAATATCGCTCTCTTTCTTAAATTCATACTCAAATATATCATTTGTATTATGGCTTTTCAGCCTTTCTATAACCTCGTCTTGTGAAAATGGTGAAACAAATTTCATTTTTTCACGACTTTCCACGGAGGGCGGAATTCCTCCATATTTGTTTGCTCTAATCAGATACAATATTATTGTACTTAATACTATAATACCTAAGATTATATGTATTATAAAAAGGATAAGAATAGCTATATTTTCTTGACCCATTCCTCTACCCCTCGTTTATTTCCATCCCATACTTACTCAAATCCACCTTACCGTCTATGACCTCAATCCCATCAGCCTCCAACAGTTCCTGCTGTGTAGAAGGCCCACCGAAAGCAAACGCACCTGACAGTTGTCCTTTTGCATTAACCACGCGGTAGCACGGAATCGAATCCGGATCCGGATTCTTATGCAAGGCATTTCCCACGGCACGGCACATCTTCTTATCTCCCGCAAGCTCCGCAATCTGCCCGTACGTAGCAACCCTGCCTTTTGGAATCTTCTTAACAGCCTCATATATACGTCTGGTGGGACTGTCCGCAATAAGGTCATAGCTTTCGGAAATCATTCGCTTAATGTCTTCATCAGGGATACTGCCGTCCAAAATAATCGTATTCCAATGCTCCTTATTCTGATGCCATCCCGGAATGACAGCGTCAAACGCCCTTCTCCAGAAATCCCGCCATTCAGGAGACACCTTGACATTAAGGTTTATATATCCGTTTCTCTCATATGTCCAAAGGAACGCCTTCCCGCTTCCTTTGACACGGACAAGCTGCCAGTTAGAATCGTGAAATGGGGCTTCTTTATATGTATCAGGAAATGACAGCCCATAAGCAAGGGCTTCTTCACGTGTTTTCATGTACTCACCTCTATAAATAAATGTATTTTCGTTTAAATTATTTGCTATAAATAATTGTATCAAATAAACTATTAAAACACCAATATATTTTTTATCCAATGTCACGACAAAACCTAAAAATCAGCCATTTTCACCCTATTGTTTTCATCCCGGTCATATGCTATAATTTCCATCAAAATAAACCATTGCCACTAAGAATATGCAGAGCCAATTAAAGGAGGAATAATAGTTGTTATGCCCGAAAAAACTTCTTCAAAAAAAGCAATAATATGTGTCCTTGCCGTTCTCTGTTTAGCAGCAGTCATAACAATTGTTATGTTTTCCTTTCGAACCGTCCACTTTGACAATTCAGATAAATCTGACAGTAAGACTGAATCCGAACCGGATTTAAGTCCTATAAGCACTGTGCATTTCTTCAAATTTGAAAATATTAAGATGGCATCAGCTACAGTTTCTCTTACAGACAGCAGTAAATTAAATATAGAATTAATAATGACAAACGGCAAATACTATGATGAATACTGGGAAGAATATCTCCCAAGCATTTACACATATGACCGCAATTACGAGGGCGATTATGAGCTTCGCACAGTAAATGAAAAAGGTGATATTCTTTTTCAGATAAATTTGGCGGATTTATGGTCAGATATAGAAAGCAGCTTCAACTTTCCGGGTGAATTTGAACTTGAATGGACAGACTATAATGCAGACGGCTGCCCTGATTTTTCTATCGGAATACCATACTCCTCCAGCAACATGGGATTTCTGCTTTTTACCGTGCGAGAGGACGGAAGTCTTGACAAGTTAAGCGGCGAAGATATTCTACTTAATAATTTTGAGAAATTCTCGGTGATATTTGAGCATGACTCAAATGCTGATGGAATGCCGATTACAGGATATTTTTATAATAATACGACAGGTGAAGTTGAGAACATTGTTTATTATTATAATGAAAATACTGGATTATACGAGGAACGTTAATTTTTAGTGGTTATTTTATGTAATGATTTTTTAGCTAATAATACTTTACATTTGTATATACTTGTGATATTCTAGGATTGTTGAAAAAAATCAACATATTTTTAAATTTTTTGGAGGTATCTACGATGAACAAAGGTACAGTAAAATGGTTTAACAACCAAAAAGGTTACGGCTTCATCTCTGATGAGCAGGGTAACG
>CAMWWS010000366.1 GCA_947178085.1 uncultured Lachnospiraceae bacterium
TTGATAAATACAGCGTTTCCACTTTTTCTTTTGCCCCAATTGCTATGCTTATATTTTATGAGTTGATTAAAGCCACATAAAAGTTGGCTTGACAAACTAAAGTACATCTTAATACAATTAATGTTATATAACAAAGGTAATGAGGCGGAGGAAAACAAAATGCCACCCAAAGCAAAAATTACAAAAAACATGATAGTTGACGCTGCTTTTGAGGTCGTCCGTGAAGAGGGCGCAGAAAATATAAATGCAAGGACAGTAGCAAAGAAACTGAATTGTTCTACACAGCCTGTGATGTATCATTTTGCTACGATTGAGGAGCTGAAAAAGGCAGTATATGCAAAAACAGACAGTTATCACTCAGAATATCTGATGAATATATCTGAACAGCTGAGAGGGGTCATGCTTGGCATCGGGCTGAATTATATAAGATTTGCGATTAAAGAGCCGAATTTGTTCCGCTTTCTTTTTCAATCGGGCTATACTGTTGAAAACAGTCTGCTTGAAATGATAGATTCAGAGGAACTTAAACCCGTTATTTCAACAATGCAGGAAGCGATAGGAATGAGCATGTCACAGACCAAAGAAGTCTTTTTGATAATATCCATGTTTGCTCACGGATATGCAAGTATCATTGCCAACAACTCACTGGAATATGATGAGGAACTTGTGGCGTCACATCTGGAACGGGCGTACCGGGGAGCAGTATTGGCTGTACAGGAAAAAACAAATCCATAAACAGCCGGATTAATTTTAATATTAAAATATTACCAAAAATTACAATTCTTAATTTATTAAAATTTCACATTATTAATCTTTACTTTTATTAAATATGATGCTATATTAAGTCTTACGGAATTTGAGTTTTACTTTTAGTTTAAAATATATAACGGCATAGTAGAACATCATGATAATATAAGCGAGGTTGATAAGTTATGAAAAGAATAATTAAGAAACTGATTTTTTTATGTCTGGGTATTTTTCTTCTGTTTGGACTTGATATGCCCGTTCAGGCAAAAGGAAATGTGAAGGATACCAGACCGACATATGTAATCTATGTGAACAGAACGCAGAACTGCATTACGGTTATGGAACAGAAGGCAGACGGGACAAGCACAGTTGCCAAGGTTATGGTCTGCTCATGCGGCAGGGCAGGACATGAGACTCCGGAGGGAGTTTTCAGTACGTCTGATTATTATGATTGGCGTTTGATGGTAGATGATACCTATGGAAAATACGCCGTAAGATTCAACAATAAGATATTATTCCACTCGGTACCCTATATACAGCCGGAGGATGATACCTTAGAATGGGATCAGTACAATCTTTTAGGACAGAATGCATCTTTAGGCTGTGTGCGTTTAGCTGTTGCAGACTCAAAATGGATATACGATAATTGCAAGGTTGGAACTACTGTTGTAGTATATTCGGGTGATAAAATCGTGGGAGATGTTACGAAGCCGGCATCCATACATATACCTGAAAATTCTCCATATAGAAACTGGGATCCGACTGATATTACCATTAATAATCCCTGGTTTGCAGCCGACACTACATCACCGTCAACAACACCGGTAATCGGAAGTATTGATACATTTGACCATGTAGCTTATGCAAACAGATATGCTGATGTAAAAACAGCTTTCGGATATGATAAAGCAGCTTTGTATACGCACTACACTACCTGCGGCATATATGAAGGAAGGATTGCGGAATTTCACTGATATCGCTTTTGAATGAAAATGATAAATTTGGGATATTCTGGAAAGAAGAACCGGAATATCCCTTTTTGTTTTATATAGGCAATTACCCTCCTATAACTTTTGTCTTTAATTTCTAAGGAGATTATGGTATGATAATTGATATAAAAGTGGATTTGTAAGAACCCGTGCTTAGAAAGAAGTTGAAACCGTGTTTGGTAAAAAGAATAATATTAAAACCGATATTAACCAGTATGATATAAAGGACTGGAAACCAATCATAAAGTGCAGCATCTGCAACGGAGAACAGGTGGCGGGCTTTAAAGATATACATACCGGAAAATTTGAAGAAATCATGCTTATTAAAGACAACAATGATTTAAATGCTTTCATGAAACGTTATGGATTGACGGATGTTAGCAAAGAATATTAAGCTGCCAAAAGCATTAAACAATATAAGCATAAGGAAGTACAGATAATATGAATTTTTTAAAAAAGATTTTATACGGTTTAGCCGCTTTTTTCATATTGATTTGCGGAGTTATCATGCTATGCGCCATGAATCCCGGAATGTCAGAACAGATTGCTGATACATTGAAAATTGGGAAAGAGGAGAAGTTAATACCAGAGGCAGTTATCGGTAGTACTGCATATCAGAATAATAATATTCTGGATAATAATTTTGCGGATAATGAGCAGCCTCAGGATAATGCACCTGACAATTCAATAGATTCATCACCTGAAAGCACTGTGAATTCCATATATGGCCCAATACCGGATAATGCAATATGGCCGTCTAATGCGAATGATGAGAACGACTCAAAAGAGAATACGGCGACACTTGGTATAACTGTACCTGAGGAAGTTGCGGGTAAAAATGGGTATGAGCCCATTAAAGATAAAAGCAGCGTAATTGATGATGTCGAGGCCGAGCAGCTCCTTTCAGAGATTGACACAGGAAGGACAGGAGACGACCTTACTTTTGATGTGCGCTTTTATCCGTATTATTATATGCTTGATGAGAAGGGACAGCATCTATACCGTCAGATATATGCTAATGCAACTGCACTGAATAAGAAATTTGCACCAATAGAGAGTGTAACTTTGGGTGAACTTAAGAATACCTTTGCGGCAGTATATAATGACCATCCTGAACTTTTCTGGATGGATACTGCATATTCCTGTAAGTATAAGAGAGATGGGGAATGCGCGGAGATTGAGCTGCAATTCAACTATACTGCAGATAATCTGGAAAATGAAAAAGTGACTTTTAATGATAAGGTAAATGCAATTGTAAGTAAGGCGCAAGAGCTTGACAGTGACTATGACAGGGAAAAGTATGTCCATGATGCTCTGATAAATCAGGTGGAATATTCGGCTTCAGCCAAAATAAATCAGAGCGCATACAGTGCGCTTGTAAATGGTACTACTGTGTGTGCAGGATATGCCAGAGCGTTTCAATACATGATGCAGCAGCTTTGGATACCATGTTATTATTGTACGGGCTATGCAGGCGAGAGCCACGCGTGGGATATTGTTGCTCTTGATGATGGATATTATAATGTTGATGCAACCTGGGATGATACCGGAAATGGTACATACGCTTATTTTAACAAGTCGGATGCAGATTATGCG
>CAMWWS010000367.1 GCA_947178085.1 uncultured Lachnospiraceae bacterium
ATTTTTTGCAGGAAAACTTGCAAAAGCTGTTACACGGGGAAACGGTGAAGTTGGTGAGGTTATTACGAATAACGCTAAGGTATTTAAAAATATTCCGCTTTCTATTCCGTTTCAGGGAGAATTAATCTTAAGAGGGGAAGCGGTAATATCATACTCAGATTTCGAAAAGATAAACAGCCTGATTGAAGATGCAGATGCAAAATATAAGAATCCGAGAAACTTGTGCAGCGGTTCTGTACGTCAGCTTAATAATGAAGTGACGGCTAATAGGAATGTTATGTTCTATGCTTTTAATCTGGTAAAAGCTGATGGAGTGGATTTTAATAATTCCAGAGAAAAGCAGTTTAGTTTCCTTAAAGAGCAGGGCTTTGATGTAGTAGAATATAAAAAAGTAACGCCTGATAATATTTTGAAGGAAATAGGATATTTTGAGAAGATGCTAGAGCATTATGATATACCATCGGATGGGCTGGTGCTTTCATATGAGGATATTGCTTATGGATCATCGCTTGGAACGACAGCAAAATTTCCGAGAGATTCAATTGCTTTTAAATGGGCGGACGAACTTAAGGAAACTACTTTGAAGGAGATTGAATGGAGTGCAAGCCGTACAGGGCTCATCAATCCTATAGCTGTTTTTGAACCGGTAGAGTTAGAAGGTACGACAGTCAGCAGAGCTTCAGTTCATAATATAAGCATAATGCGCGGTCTGAAGCTTGGCATAGGAGACCGTATTACAGTATATAAAGCCAATATGATTATTCCCCAGATTGCGGAGAACCTGACAGGGAGCAACTCTGTTGAAATTCCTGATAAATGTCCGGTATGTGGACAGCCTACGGAAATCAGGCAGATAAATGAAGTGCAGTCGCTGTATTGCGTCAATCCGGAATGTGATGCAAAAAAACTTAAGTCATTTACTTTATTTGTAAGTAGAGATGCCATGAATATAGACGGTCTTTCGGAAGCCACGTTGGAGAAATTCATAGGAAAAGGTTTTATCCATGAATATGCGGATATTTTCAAGTTGTCACGCCATGAGGATGAAATTACTGAGATGGAGGGATTCGGTGAAAAATCATATAGGAATCTCATAAACAGTATAGAAGAAGCAAGAACAACATCACTGTATAAAGTTATATATGGTCTTGGCATCACCGGCATCGGTCTTGCCAATGCAAAAATGATATGCAGGTTTTATAAAAATGATCTGCAGGCAATGAAAGAAGCGCAGATAGAAGAACTAAGCGAAATTGAAGGTATTGGGGAAGTTCTTGCAGGAGCTTTTTATGAATATTTTCAGAAGGATGAAAATACAGAACAATTGGAACACTTGTTATATGAAATAACAATTGTTACAGAAAATATCAATGAAGCAGAGCAGACTCTTTCGGGCCTGACTTTCGTGATTACGGGAAGCCTTATGCATTATGGAAACCGTAACGAGCTTAAGGATATTATAGAAGAAAAGGGCGGTAAAGTGACAGGAAGTGTTACTTCCAAGACGACCTGCCTGATTAACAATGATGTAACATCTAATTCTTCTAAGAATAAGAAAGCCAAGGAACTCGGTGTAAGGATTATTTCTGAAGATGACTTTATGGAGGAGTATTTATAAAGAAAGCAGGAGGTATAGGTGATGCTTAATCATGCGATTGGTATCTATGGAATGTTTGCTGTACTATTTTTAACGTTGACCGGTGGTAATATTAGAATTCCGGAACAAACAACAACAGCAGCTGTTGAAAGTAATATTCAGGAGAACGGTTATTTAGTTGTAATTGACGCCGGTCATCAAATGCATGGAAACAGTGAAAAAGAGCCGATTGGTCCGGGCGCGGCTGAAAAAAAGGCGAAGGTAGCAAGCGGAACAGCCG
This sequence comes from uncultured Lachnospiraceae bacterium, assembly GCA_947178085.1. The sequence goes on from CAMWWS010000367.1 coordinate 1,878, forward strand.
GAAAAAGCTCCGGACTTGCAGAATATGAGTTGACGCTTGCAGTGGCATTAAAGTTACAAGAGGAATTAGAAAATCGAGGATATCAGGTTTTAATGATCAGAACTACAAATGACGTTGACATCAGCAATGCTGAACGCGCTGAAATTGCGAATGAAGCAGGTGCAGATGCTTTTATCAGAATTCATGCTAATGGAAGCGAAAACACTAAGGTAAATGGAGCAATGACTATCTGCCAGACTCCCAAAAATCCTTATAATTCCGCATTATATGAACAAAGCAGAGAATTATCAGATGATGTGCTGAGTGAACTGGTAGAATCAACAGAATGTAAAAAAAGAAAGGTATGGGAAACTGACACCATGAGTGGGATTAATTGGTGTCAGGTGCCTGTTACCATAGTTGAAATGGGGTATATGACAAATCCGACAGAAGATTTGATGATGGCCACAGAAGAATACCAGCAAAAAATTGCTGAAGGGATAGCAAATGGAGTGGATTTATATTTTGAAATTAACTAATAAAACAATTGTTATTCAATATCCTTCACATCATACGGAGTAGTCTGATACACGTAATAAGAAACCTAATTCATTACACCTGTTACGTGAAAAATGCTCAAAATGAAAGGGAAATATTTTGATAGTACCCCACTATAATATACGAAATACCCCATTTTTATCCCATATGCATTTTCAGTAAGAGTTGATTGTATAAGGTTTTCCAGATATAATATATAATAAGCTTGATGAAAAGCATGATTAGCAAATGAGATAGATAAAGAATAAGAAAGGGAGTGGATATGTTATGAGCATAATGCAGGAGAAAGCCTATGAAATGATTAAACGTCTTCCTGATGATAAGTTATATTATATTGTAAGGATGTTAGAGGGATTAGAAGGATTGGTTCCGTCGGCAAGGAATGATGATTCAATGACTGTGGAGCAGAAAGCGTATGAGGATTTACAGCAATTCCGCAGATGCAGTGATGTAGAAATTGATTATAAAGAGGAATTGGCACAGGCGTTGGAGGAAAAATATGCGAGTATTAATTGATACGAACGTTTTGTTGGATGTATTGATGGGCAGACAGCCTTATTATGATATTTCGGATAGCATTCTGAAATTATGTTCAGATAAGAAAATTGAGGGTTATATTGCTGCTCATTCTATAACCAATATGTATTATATTTTACGGAAATATATGCCGGAAGATGTTAGAAGAAAGGCACTATTAGATATATGTCGGATTTTAAAAGTAGAGGGAATTGAGTCTGTTAAAATTTTATCGGCACTTCAAAAAGAGGATTTTGTTGATATGGAAGATTGTTTGCAGGAAGAATGTGCAATGGCGATATCCGCAGATTATATTGTGACAAGAAACATTAAAGATTTTGCAACATCTGAAATACCTGCAATTATGCC
>CAMWWS010000368.1 GCA_947178085.1 uncultured Lachnospiraceae bacterium
TTTTCACATCAATTTCACACCAATCTCACACCAATTTCACCGCATTTATTTAAATTCATATTACCAAAGGGCGAAAAGCCCGGAAAAGGAGGAATACATATGACTTTATTAGGTTGGGATTGGTATTGGTGGGTGGTGATTGTAGTGGTATTGGTAATCGCTATCCCTTTCAAAATCAAATTTATGAAATGGTGGAGCAGACGAGAACAGGAAAAGAAAAAAGAACAGCATGGGAAATGGGGGGATGACGAATGATTGAAGTTAAGAATCTTACTTTTTCTTACGGAAAGGATAAGCAAGCTCTTCATGGCTTAAATTTTACGGTAGGAGATGGTGAAATATTTGGATTTCTTGGTCCGAATGGTTCGGGGAAATCCACGACACAAAAAATCCTCACGGGGATTTTAAAAGGACATGGCGGTAAAGTATCATTGTTTGGACAGGACATTGCTACAGCGCACACGCAGGATTTTTTTCAGAAGATAGGTGTTTTATTTGAATTCCCCTATCTGTATGCAAATTTAAGTGCTATTGACAACCTGAAATATTTTTCTTCGTTCTATCCGGCAAAACAGCTGCGGGATATTGGGGAAGTTCTGGAAGAATTGGAATTTAAGCCCGATTTCCTGAAAAAGCCCGTTTCTTCCTACTCAAAAGGTATGCGCCAGCGCGTAAGCATGGCAAGGGCGCTTATCAGTAATCCGAAACTGTTATTTTTAGACGAACCGACCAGCGGACTTGATCCGACAGGTGCAGTCTTATTCCGCAAGATTATAGAAGAAGAACGTAGGAAAGGGACAACTGTATTTTTAACCACGCACAATATGATGGATGCGGATTTGTTGTGTGACAGAGTGGCTTTCATTACAAATGGAAATATTGTTGCATTGGACACTCCGAAAAGACTAAAAGAGCAAAACAGCAGCCACCGTGTCGTGGTCACTTATCTGTATCAGGGCAGACGAGAGGAAAAGACACTTGAAATTCCCGAATTAGAAGCAGGCATTCCTTTTTTGCATGATGAAATCATCAGCATTCATTCAGAAGAACCAACCTTAGAGGATATGTTTATCCGGTATACGGGAAGGGGGCTGTCCTGATGTGGAAAGATTTTTGCTCTCTATTCAAAAAAGACTGTCAAATAATGATAAACGGAAAATTTTTCCTTGTTGCTTTTGGCTCACTGCTAATATATACATTGTTTATAAACTTTGGGTACATCGATTTTATGGAAATGCAATTGTACAATGTGTACCTCTATGACCCGCAGGGGACACAGCGGGAAGCGTCTGAACTGATTTGTCCGGTGGCATCGTTAGAAGAATTAGAAGCTGTTCTTTCTGTTGACACAAACGGTGTCGGAATAGATGCCAGTTCCGGTACGCCAAATATTATTTTGTATTATGGAAGCGAAAAGGTTGATAATCACAGGGCGGACTATGCGTCATCGCTTCTTCATTCCAGTGATCAGTACGCTGCGCAAATAGTAGGTACAAATACAACGGAACAAAAACAACGAAAAGAAATGTCCTGCGAATTTTTGTTTATCGAAATCGTTGCTGTTGGTTTTTTGGGGATTGCATCAGTATTGTTCAAAGAAAAGCAAATGGGGGTTATCCGTGTCCATGCAGTCCTGCCGTTAAAAAAGAGTTTATTTGTTTTGTCAAAACTTGCTGTTTTTCTATTGTCAGATTTCGTCTTTGCGGCGTTGTTGACGTTGCTCAATGTAGGATTTTCCGATACAATCCGCATTTTGCCCGCCGTATTGGCACAGACCGCAATTTTGTCACTGATCATGGCGCTTGTGGGATTTGGATGCACGATGTTATTAAATGATTTCAAACAGTTTTCGCTTGCCTATTTGGTAATTGCTCTTTTTGCGGCAACACCCGTATTTTTGTCTGCAAATACTTCTGTAAAAATGGCATGGATAGACTGGCATCCTTTGTATCAGGTTTATATGGGACTTAAGAATGCCTATTTTGAGACCCCTGTCAAAAATCCTTTTTATTATATTTGTTCTGCTTGTGGAATTGCTGTTCTGTTTGTGATTGTTCAAACCGCATTTCGTAAGGAAATGGGAAAGGAGGGTTGATTATGTGGGGATTGATTTACCAGCTCAAAAGTGTCTGGAAAGACAAATTTTGCATCATGTCTTTTCTTCTGCCAATCTTAGTTGCTGTCGTTTTGCATTTTATCGGTACGATTGACCTTTCTTCACTGGGTGAACTCCATTTTGGGGCATTAGAAAACAATCTGTCTGCCGAAACAATATCTTGGTTAGAACGGTATGGACCTGTAATTACATATCAAACGATGGAAGAATTAACTGCTGCAATCAAGGAACCTTCTACAGACATAATCGGAGTAGAAACCGATGGCAATAGCATTAAAACAATGGTAGCCGGCGATGAGTTGGACATATTCCAACAAGCGGCTGATACGCTTCCGTCATTGTATGCGAATCGGGAAAATACAGAGCAAATAAATGTCAGTATTTTAGAGCGTCCGGATATATTGGCCGGATTACAAAATGTATTTATTGCATTGACGTTAATTGTCGCTATGTTTATGGGGTGTACTTTTAACGCTATGAACATTATATCCGAAAAAGAAAATGGCGTTGAACTTATCAATCAGATATTGCCTATGACACACAGCCAATATGTTATTCAAAAAATCTTTGTTGGTTTTGTCTGCGGATGCCTGTCCGCTGTCATGACAGCCTGTATCTGTTTTCGGCTTCCACCCACGAGTATGCTTCTTATGTTGACGCTGATTATTCTTTCCGCTTTTATAGCAGCATTGATTGGCTTGTTTATCGGAAAATTTTCCGAGAACCTTATGGTAGGCGTGGTCTATGTTAAGATTGTAATGATTGTATTTATGGCAGTGCCATTATTATCCTATCTGCTGGGGGCAAATGGTTTGATTTTAACCCTTTGCTATTTTGTGCCGTCCAGTGCAACTTTTGAAGGAGTTATGAATTTAACAAACAGCGCTGAGCCAATGATTGCAAAAGATATGCTTATTCTTATGGCACATTGTATTGTTTGGTTTTTGCTTTATTTATCAATCTCTAAACAGCAGAAAAAGAATGAATAAAAGAGTGAATAAAAACGGTAAGACGGTGAGCGCTCAAATGTCTTTTAGCAACTCACCTAATCGCCGAATTCCTTCCGTAATTGTTTCACAATCCGCATTGGTGTAGTTTAAGCGCATTGTGTTGGCGTTTTCGATTCCGATATAGAACGGATCTCCCGGAACAAACGCAACTTTTTTCTCCAAAGC
>CAMWWS010000369.1 GCA_947178085.1 uncultured Lachnospiraceae bacterium
CCTCATAAGATACCGTCAGTTCCTTCATCCTCGACTTTTCCGCCTCCGTATATTGACGGTTATAATTATCTACACCTATTTTTGCTGTATTAATATTTACAAAATACTCTTCCATTTCCTGCTCATTCATCGCTTCCATACGCTGTGTAAGTGCACTGACAGCCGCTGAAACGGTTATGGAAAACAACATAACAAATACTGCTGCAAGAACTAACGACTTCTTTAAATCCATTCTGAAAATCTTCCTACGTCTTGGCAGTCCAACAAGAGTATCATCTACCCTTTCATATACCGTATCCGGCACAATCATTTTTTCCTTCTTAGCCATATCAAATAAATCCTGCTCAAATCTATCTTTCATACTATACTCCTTTCTCAAATTCTAAATCTACGAACATCTCACAGCAGCTCCTTTAACTGTTTCTTTCCCCTGGCAAGTCTGGATTTTACCGTTCCTTCCGGTATTTCCAGAATTTTACCGATTTCCTTCTGTGATAGCTGTTCATAAAAAAACAGAATAATCACTTCGCTGTAAACCACATCCAGCTTCATTACAACATCCCACAGTTCATGATGCTCATCTGAAAATGCAGGCATATATTCCTCAATATCCTCTACAGGCGCTGTACGTTTACTCTTAGCATATACCCGTCTGGCTTCATTCGCCGCTATCTGCATGAGCCACGCTTTGAAGCTTTCCGCCTTACGAAGCGTATGTAATTTCTCATATGCTTTTAGAACGGTTTCAGCTACAGCATCTTCGGCGTCAGAAGGATTATGCAGTATTCCAAGCGCAAGTCTGTACATATTAGCTGTATATTTCTGAATCAATTCCACAAATTTTTCATCTTCTATTACAGCCACACCTCCACCTCCTTTGAATTTTGCCGGCTCTATTTATTATGATTACCCAGACACTAAAAAGGTTCCTGTAAATTTCAAATAAAAACGCAGGTTCTGCGTTAATATTTTCCATAATATAAAAAAACACTTATCAGCAACAATTCCTGCACAATTATGCATTATCACCGATATGTGTTTTCATTTCAATTTTTATAAATTAATTAATCAATGCCTTATCTATAGCCTCAAATAAACGTTCAGGCCTTACAGGCTTAAGGAGATATCCCTGAGGATTCAGTTTCAACGCCTCTATGATATCCTCTCTTTCATTATCTCCCGTAAGAAAAATAACCGGAAGGTCCTTCGTATTTTCATTATCTCTGATTATCCTTAGGGTTTCTTTTCCGTCAAGTACAGGCATGCCATAGTCTAACAAAACCAAATCCACTTTATCCTTTTTCAGAATCTCTATTCCATCGAACCCCGACATTGCAGTTATTATTTCATATCTGTCCTTCATCAGTCCGGTCAGCGTACGTATCTGCATTGAACTGTCATCAATTATTAAAATTTTCCTCATTACTCTACCCCTTACCCGCTCCTTCGGACATACAATCCATAACAGGAACGGATTTATCTGCTTTCTAGTAAATTGTATACGTATTATTCGTATATGTCAAATTTTATTTTCAGAGCAAACTTTCGGATAACATCGAAATGTCCACAGCAGCCGCCCTATACGTTATCCCCCTTCCCACATTCGGAAAATCCGCACTGTATGCGGCATCTATTACAAAAAGTACCAGCAAAAACAATCCGACAGCAATTCCAGCTCTCTTAGGCAGCTTCTGATACAGCTTGGTAAATATCGGAATCAGAAAAGATACCAACAATACTCCGCCCGCCCCGAACATCAGACTACTCACAAGACAGATATGCCCATTCAGATTAAACGGCATGCCGCTATAATCCCACCACTTGACGCCCCACATTTTTTCCAGAAAATATCCCGCACCATATTCCAAAACGGAACAGACCAACATTGAAACCAGAAAAACCAACACAGGCTTCTTTTTCCATCTGTTGAGCAGAAAGTATAAGAACAGCGCCCCTGCACCGTAAATAGGCAGCCACGGACCTGTCAGAATCCCCCTGTTTACAAACTGTCTTTCTTTTACCAGATATATGCACACTTCCCATATCCAGCCCAAAAAAGAAACCAGAAAGAAAAGCAGTAAATAAAAATCAAATGAAAATCTTCTTTCCATATCTTTCATATCTGCTATTCTATCCGGTTCTATTATTTCTATTCATCTGTATTTAATAACTTAAATTTATATTATATTTTTGTCTTTGCCATATCTTAATACTTAAAGAATCCGGCTTATTTCGCCTTAAGCGCTCCCGCGATGTCATCCCTCATGGCAATAACCGCTGCCCTTGACGCTTCTGCGAAGTGTTCTGCACCATATTTTGCATAATCGTCCTGCATATATGCGGCAATAATACCTCTGGAGGAATTGACGATTGCTCCAAGCCCATCTTCGTTAAAGAAGTGAACCAGATCCTTTCCTTTTCCTCCCTGTGCGCCGTATCCCGGTACCAGAATGAACGCCTTCGGCATAATCTTTCGCAGCACCTTGCCCTGCTCCGGATAAGTCGCGCCTACAACAGCGCCTACATAACTATAGGAATCTCCCATGCAGTCAGCTCCCCATTCGGCAACCTTTTCACCTACAACCTCGTATAGTGGACGTCCGGCAGATGTATAAGTATCTTCAGTCTTTTGACTGTCATCCTGCGATGCTTCCAATATCAAACGGTCCTGAAATTCGCCGCTGCTCGGGTTGGATGTTTTTACCAGTACGAAGATACCTTTCTTCTCTTCCTTGCATACCTTGACAAAAGGTTTGACCCCATCAGAACCAAGATATGGATTGACTGTTATAAAGTCCTCGTCAAAACCTTTGCACACCTTGCTTCCAACCTGTACTTTCCCAAGATGCCCTATGGCATATGCCTCGGAAGTGGAGCCTATGTCCCCGCGTTTTACATCACCGATTACTACCAGCCCTTTTTCCTTGCAATAATCCACAGTTCTCTGATATACAATAAGCCCTTCTATTCCAAACTGCTCATACATGGCAATCTGTGGCTTGACCGCAGGAATGAGGTCGTATATATTATCAACAATTTCCTTATTAAATAACCAGACAGCCTCGGCAGCGCCCTTCATTGTTTCTCCATATTCCTCAAATGCCTGTTTCTTCAAATGCTCAGGCACATATTTTAACATCGGGTCCAGTCCTGCCACAATCGGGGCGCCTGTTTTACGGATATTATCAATTAATTTATTAATCATTTCCATTTCCTCATTCTAATTAATTTAATAATTTAAATTTATTATAGCTTTTTATCCTTTAAATCATTTAATAA
>CAMWWS010000370.1 GCA_947178085.1 uncultured Lachnospiraceae bacterium
GTTACAGTCAGAGTCTCGGGATTCCGTCCGTTCGTGAGAAAATCGCACAGTCGTTAAATAAACGTTTCGGGATGAATTATACAGGAAATCATATATTTATGACGACGGGAGCAGCCGGCGCTATCGCACATGCGGTTAGATGCGTTACGCAGCCGGGAGATGAAATCCTTACATTTGCACCATATTTTCCGGAGTACCAGCCTTACATAAATTTAAGCGGTGCCGTACTTAAAGTAGTTCCGGCAAATGTGGAAAATTTCCAGATTAACTTTGAAGCATTTGAAGAGATGCTTACGGATAAGGTTATGGCGGTTCTTATAAATACGCCGAATAATCCGTCAGGTATGGTGTATACTACCGAAACACTGAAGAAGCTGGCAGATGTGATGTCTGCAAAAGAGAAAGAATACGGTCATGATATTTTCCTGATTTCTGATGAGCCTTACAGGGAAATCATATTTGAGGGAACAGATGCTCCTTATGTATCGACGTTTTATAATAATTCACTGTCCTGCTATTCATATTCTAAATCCCTTTCACTTCCGGGAGAAAGAATCGGTTATGTTGCGGTTAATCCGGAGTGTACTGACGCAGAGTATATCACAAATATGTGCGGACAGATTTCAAGGGGCACGGGTCATAACTGCCCGCCGTCCATTATTCAGCTTGCAGTAGCGGAGGTGCTGGATCTGACGGCAGATTTATCGGTATATGAAACGAATATGAACATATTATATAAAGAGCTTACTTCTCTTGGATTTGAATGTGTGAAGCCGGGCGGAACTTTCTACATGTTCCCTAAGGCCTTGGAGAAGGATGCAATCGCTTTCTGCGAGAAAGCCAAGAAGTATGATCTGATTCTGGTGCCGAGTGACAGTTTCGGGGTAGAGGGATATTTCCGTGTCGCATATTGTATTGATACTGAAAAGGTAGAGCGGTCATTGGATGCATTTCGGAAATTCGTGAAAACGGAGTATTAATTCGCAGGTTGAGAAAGGAGCAAGGGTATTAAATGGATATAGTAGAAATTCTAAAGGCGATATTATTCGGCATCGTGGAAGGTATTACGGAATGGCTTCCCATAAGCAGTACCGGGCACATGATTCTGCTTAATGAGTTCGTAACACTGAATGTATCGGAAGAGTTCTGGGAAATGTTTTTGGTTGTTATCCAGTTAGGTGCCATTCTCGCGGTAGTGTTGCTTTTCTGGAACAAAATATTCCCATTTGATTTAAAGAATAAACCGTTTATTAAAAAGGATATTTTTACACTTTGGTTTAAGATTCTTGTGGCGTGCGTTCCTGCGGCAGTAATTGGACTTGCGTTTGATGATGTATTTGACGCCCTGTTCTACAATCCGTGGTGTGTAGCGGCGGCGCTTATCGTATTTGGCGTGGCGTTTATCATAGTGGAAAATCATAATAAGAATATGCATCCTCACATTACAAGTCTTGGACAGATTACATATAAAACAGCATTGATGATAGGAGTTTTCCAGCTGATTGCAGCAATCTTTCCGGGCACGTCCCGCTCAGGCGCGACCATTATAGGCGCGCTCCTGATTGGAGTATCCAGAACGGCGGCGGCTGAATTTACATTTGTTCTGGCAATTCCCGTAATGCTTGGAGCAAGCCTTCTGAAACTTGTTAAGTTTGGTTTTGCTTTTACAGGAACGGAACTGACTATTCTTTTTGTCGGAATGGCTGTTGCCTTTGTTGTATCGGTAATAGTGATTAAGTTCCTTATGGGATATATCAAAAAACATGATTTTAAAGTGTTTGGATGGTATCGTATTATTCTGGGAATAATAGTTCTGGCATATTTTATTGGTATCCGGGCATGATTTTTAAGCAATTCGCATATATAATGAGCTGAAATGGCGGTATATTTGGGCAGTTTTTAATTGACATTGAAAAACAGTTAGGGTAAAATCTTTCTATAATCAATGGATTATAATAAATTTTTTACTAGATTATTGTTGCTTGTTAATTAACTATGGATACATGGGGAGGAGAATATTCATGGCAGAAACAAAGAAAACGGCAGTTGTAAAACCAGCCGCAAAAGCAGTAGCTGCAAAGGCAGCAGAAGTTAAAGAAGAAACAAAAACAGAAGAGGTAAAAGAGGCTCCTAAGGCAGAAACAAAGAAATCAGCAGCTAAGAAGACAGCCAAGAAAGAAACTAAGAAAGAAACCAAGAAGGCAGCGACTGAGAAGACAACAAAGACCAGAGCTAAAAAGGCTGCTGAAGCAGAGGTTGTTATTCAGAATGCAGGAAATGACTATACAACAGAAAAACTTGTAAGTATTGCAAAAGATGTATGGCAGTATGATTTAAACCGTAAGCCGGCTGATTTCAAAACAGTTAAACTTTATGTGAAAATGGAAGAGCAGCTTGTTTACTACGTTATTAATGATGAAGTATCAGGAAGTTTTGGTATCTAAACAGAAAAAATCATAATCAATAAAGACAGTTAATTTAAGTAATACTATTACTTGGATTAACTGTTTTTTATTTTTTTTTCATAATTTTTTCTATAATATATGTTGACAATTAAATAGTGAAGTGATAACTTATCACTAGAAGATGTTAGCACTCTTGCTTAATGAGTGCTAACAATAGGAGAAATGGTATGCAGTTAGATGAAAGAAAATATAAAATATTGCAGGCCATCATTCGGAACTACTTAGAGACAGGAGAGCCGGTAGGAAGCAGAACGATTTCCAAATATACGGACCTCAATCTGAGTTCTGCGACCATTCGTAATGAAATGGCGGATTTGGAAGAGCTTGGGTATATTTTGCAGCCTCATACTTCCGCCGGACGTATTCCATCGGATAAGGGATATAGATTATATGTTGACAAAATGATGGAAATGAAGGAGCGGGAAGTTGAAGAGATGAAGGAGATGCTTCTTGAAAAAGAAGACAAAATGGAACATCTCCTAAAGCAGGCGGCAAAGCTTCTGGCGAACAACACAGAGTATGCGGCAATGATATCCGCGCCACAGTACCACAGGAATAAATTGAAGTTCATACAGCTTTCCAGAGTGGATGCGAACCAGCTTCTGGCAGTTATCGTGGTAGAAGGGAATGTAATTAAGAATTCCATACTTTATGTATCTGAGCAGCTGAATGATGAGACCATTCTTAAACTGAATATACTTCTTAATACGCATTTGAACGGATTGTCAATGGAAGAAATAAATCTGGGCATGATAGCTGCCATGAAGCAGCAGGCAGGAATCCACAGCGAGATTGTAGCGGATGTGAT
>CAMWWS010000371.1 GCA_947178085.1 uncultured Lachnospiraceae bacterium
ACCCCAATTCGATTCCATAAATCAGTTGCGTCAAAACTCTCTGTTTTTTTCTTTCTCATTTTGTCACGCTCCTATATTTTTTTAGTGTTTGTGTTGCCTTTTGTCCTCGCATGTGATATTATAATCATAAATCTTTTTCTGTTTTTATGCACGAAAATCAAAAAAATATTTTTGTTTAATTTTTTTATGTTTTGGAGGATAGCGCAATGAAAAACAAAGAAAAACAAAAAAATAATGAACTTATCGCTTTACGTTTTAAGGAAATAAGAGAAAATTACTTTCATAGCAAAATAATGAAAGAGGGAAAAAGAAGCGACCATACTCAAGATGATTTTGGAGAATTTTTGGGTGTTGATGGTGCGACTATTAGAAATTATGAAAAAGGGAAAACACCTATTCCAGAGAAGCATCTTCGTAAGCTGGCTAATGAATATGATCTACTCATGGAATATCTTTTGGGTGAATCCAATTTTCACACATTAAAAGAAAAACGTGGTGCAATAACAGGAAAAATATGGAAAAAAAATGTAATAGTACCTATGGAAATAAGTTCTTTAATAGGTGCCATTCTTGAAAAAATGGGATATACAGAGTTCGAGGACGATATAACAGGGAAAGAATTCTTTACTGCTGATTTTGAAATCCCTACCGGATATACATCTGATCACTCCATACCCAAAAAGGCAATTACAGAATCTTTTAACAACACCGCCCACCGCTTATGTCCACAAGAATACCGTGGCATCAAGCGTAAAAAAGATGGAAAAGCTAAGTATATTCTAAATAGCAAATTAAACGCTGTGTTTGATGATATTGAAAGTTATATTAAATACAGAATAGAGAGAGAATTCAGATAATTAGTAAAGTACCCGATACCGATTAAGGCATTGATCTCACCGCAAAAGCCCCTCATGACATCAGTCATAAGGGGGCTTTAAATATATAAAATGGGGTATTTATTGGGGTAAATCACTTTTCAGAATGTCTGAAAACCGCATGAATAAGGGCTTTCTGTCCATTTTGTCATTATACTGGTAATATAATTTACGCTGAAAAGTGATTCCACGATATTCGGCTCACAATCCTGCGTTCCATTTTCAACTGCTCCTGCCGTAATTTCAGAGCCCGTTATGATTTTTGTGTCTATCCCGGTATTCTACACCTGTTTCCGCACTTCCTCCTTAAAATAATTGTGATGAACAAAGAAGGGACACCCCTAAGTGTCCGTACTTAATTGAGAAATTTTATTGCAGTGCCTTTTCTTCCACCTCATAGTATTGTGCCTGTGCGTTCCACAGCCTGTAATACATTCCGGATTTGTCGTTTACCAGCACATCATGGCTGCCGCGCTGAATCAGCCTGCCCTCATGAAATACTGCAATATCAGGATTCCGCAAATCGGGGTTCGCAGAATCCTGGCAGAAACGGCAGGAGGACAATCGATGCGAGATGAATATGACCGACTTTCCCTCTGTCATTCGGTTCATTCTGCTGTATACCTCGAACTCCGCAATCGGATCAAGCGCTGCCGTAGGTTCGTCAAGTATGAGGAAAGGCGCATCTTTATATAAGGCTCTTGCCAATGCAATTTTCTGCGCTTCTCCTCCGGAAATATCAACGCCATTCTCATCAAAGTCCTTATAAACAGCCGTCGAGAGCCCATGCGGCAGCTTGTCAGGGCGTATTTCGAAGCCCGCGTCGCAAAGACACTGCTCTGCTTTGTCTAAGTCTACATTCATGCTGCCGGCAACATTTTGACCCAGTTCGAAAGCAAGCAGCCTGAAATCCTGGAACACAACCGAAAACAGCCGCATATACTCGTGATAATTGTAATTTCGTATGTCGATTCCATTCAGCAGTATTTCACCCTCGGTCGGATCATACAGACGACAAAGCAGCTTGATAAAGGTGGTTTTCCCGCTTCCGTTCATGCCCACTACCGCTAGCCTCTGCCCCGCATAAAGCGTCATTGATACATTACGCAGTGCATAATCCTCCTGACCGGGATACTGAAAAGAGACATTACGAAATTCGATCTTATACCTCTGGTTTGCTTTCGCGGACATCGATTTCAAATTTAAAAGTGACTCCCCTTCAAATTCATATCCGCTGCCGCTGCCTGGGCCGACAGCCCTGGCTGAAACAGCCATATTTCCCTGAGCCATTTTGTTCGGCATATCTAAAAATTCAAATACGCTGCGCAAAAAAGGAGTATTATTCCGTAAATCACCCAGCGTCTCAATCAGCATGGACAAACCGCCGGATAATGCGATAATGGCACCCACATATTGCACGATCATACCCACACCGAAGGCTCCGCCCAGCGCTTTCAGGCATACAAAGATATATGCAGCTCCTACAAATACCTGTGACACAGCCCCGGACAGGGCACGGTATCCTCCCATAGGCCCCCTTGCTGCCTTCGCCAGCTTCGAGGCAGGAATAAAGGGATTATACTTTTTTAAATTGTTTCTGCTCAGAATATCCTGCCGATAGATACGAACATCCAGCGCCTTCAAACGGTCATTCCCGAGATTACCGAGCCAAAACCCGAAAAGCCGATTCCCCAGTTTGTTTTCATCCGCATATTTTACCCAGTAGGAACTTGCTTTAACAGATAAGAGAGGCGCGGCAAACGTGACACCAAACATGACCGCAATCATAAGCAGAATAAAAACAGGATGATTGAATATCGTTAACCCTCCGCTTCCCGCTGTGACCGGCAATATGAATAGCGACGCAGTTAGCAGGATTGCGCTGATTATGGACATAACGGATCGGACCATCGTATCAAAACTATAGATCAGCTTATACAGTCCCCATCCTCCCGAGTCTGTATTTTGCCATATCCGCGAACGAAGCTCCTGCACATACCCGTCTTCCATATCTGCAAAATCCATTGACAGCAGCTTTTCCATGAATATTTTATTCTGAGTATGCCAAAGACAGGCAAACTGAACATTTTTCCAACGGGTCAACCCTGCACAGAGCAGGGAAAGCACCGCGCTTGTGCTCATCAATGCCAGTACATATACCTTGAGCATCTGCGGATCACGCCCTCCGGCAATCTCACCGATCAGACGGGCCAGCAGCCAAATGTCCACATAAGGCGTCAGGGCGCAGACAACCCCGCATACCAGTACGGACAGCAGCAACCCTGGATTCTCTCCCCACCAGACCTTGAATCCGCGCAGAGCAAGCTGTACTGTTTCTTTAAAATGAACCGGGGACTTACCCGGAGTACTCTTCTTCCATGGAATGCTCTTCTTCCA
>CAMWWS010000372.1 GCA_947178085.1 uncultured Lachnospiraceae bacterium
GATATAATTTATGGGGAAATCTTCCGGTATATAGTTCACTGAAATTATGAAAGGCATTTCCTTATCAATATATTTCTGAATTTCACTTTTTTGCGTTTCAATACTTTTTCCCGGACCCAGCAACAATATTTTTCTTTGCGTAAAAATCTCGGAAAGTTTCTGAATATCTTTTTTATCATCAATGCCTATCTGTGTCTGATAATCCAAGTACAGTTTTTCAATCAGTTCCTCATCATACAGTAGCTGTTTGTCGCCATATTTTTTAAGCTGCGTTAAAATTTCATTGATCTGCTTAACCGATAATTTTCTTTTTTCGATTAGGTAAGCCACATAATTGGGGTGACAGTTATTTAGCGCGGAAACATAGAAAAACATATTGTATCCCCACGGCTTGACTCTGTAAAAGTTCATAATATTCGCATCCAGTGCCTCTAATATCTGAGCGATATCATACCTTTTATCAAAATGATTATTTAAATACATTGCAAGCAGTTCAATTGGACAGTTTCCCGCACTCTTTCCCATTCCATATATTGTCGCATCAACAAGTAAGTTCCTGTGCGTCTTTTGTGAAAGGATTTCCGTGCAATTCGCAAACGCAAGCTGAAAGTTATTGTGGGAATGATATCCCAAAGAGATATCCAGATCCAGTTTACTGTCCAGTTCTGTAAAATAATGCATCAGATTTTCCTGTTGAAGCAGACCATACGTATCAACCATAGATACTGCATACGGTTTTAACGCATTTGCAAGCGCAATCAGGTCAAACAATTCTTCATCATTATAACTGGTAATGGATACTAACTGAACAAAGACCTTATATCCTAATTCTTTCAGTTGTTTACAAAAGTCAATCGCCTCTCGTCTAACATGCTTTTTAAATATGACCCTGATTCCGTCAAATATTGTTTCATCACATGGTTGAATATGTTCTATTCCACACGTTCCATAATCAATCATGCCTACGAGCTCCGATTTCTTTTTCTTCAGCCCCTGAAAAATCTTATTAAAGCTCTCGGTATCTGGTGCAATACTTCTATTTATATCAAATATACGACGGTCATCTATGAATCCCAATTCTATAAAATCCACTTTCGCGCTTACCAACCGTTCTGATACACTTACAAGATTGTTATGTCCAAAATTCCAATCATTTAGATACCCGCCATCTCTAAGTGTACAGTCCAATAACTTTACTTCCGCCATTTTTTCACCACTTTCAAAATTCAATTGTCATCTTCTTCTCCCAAACCATCCAAGGCGCATCTCCTGATGCTATCATTTCCTCAAGCTTTTGTTTATCTCTTTGGGTATCCATACATTTCCAAAAGCCATGATGTCTGTATGCCATCAGTTGTCCGTCTGCCGCTACCTGCTCTATCGGCGCACGTTCAAACGCAGTTGCGTCCCCTTCAATATAATTGAAAATTTCCGGATTAAGTACCATATATCCTGCATTAATTACACCGCCGTCCGAATTGCTCTTTTCTCTGAATTTGCTGATTCTGCCGTCCTGTTCAATTTCAAGCACACCGAACTGCTGACCAACATTTACGGACATCATTGTCGCGATTTTCCCATGTGACTTATGAAATTGCACAAGTTCTTTAATATTTACATCGGAAACTCCATCTCCATAAGTCATCATAAACGGTTCATTTTCTACATACTTCTGTATCCGCTTAATTCTACCGCCGGTCATAGTATTTAGCCCGGTATCAACCAATGTTACCTTCCACGGCTCTGCTACGTTTGAGTGTACTTCCATATGATTTTCCTTGGTAAAATCAAAAGTAATATCACTGTTATGCAGATAATAATTTGCAAACCATTCTTTAATTACATGCTGTTTGTAACCACAGCAGATAATAAATTCATTAAACCCATAGTATGAGTATTCTTTCATAATATGCCAGAGTATCGGCTTGTCCCCAATCTCTATCATCGGCTTTGGCCTTAAATGACTTTCTTCACTAATGCGCGTACCAAGGCCGCCTGCAAGGATTACTACTTTCATTCTTTAACTCCTCGTAAAAAATTAAAATCTTATCGATTAAAAGACCATTGTTGATTGTCATCGCCTGTTTTTGGCGTTAATTTTATAGAGTTATCATTTAAATCGTATGTTAATGCGTAATCACCCCAACAAATCATATAATAGTCTCCTGTTTTTTCCAACTTCCATTTTTGCGCGTCTGTGCCATTCTCCTCATATGCCCATACAGTTCCGTTACTATCCACATAATTATATCTGACATCCATTGCAACCTGATAGTCATTGAACATAAACTGGTAGCGGGTTTTTTGCAATGTGACACGCAACTCATCACCTTTCTCTTTCAGCCAAAGCCATTGTCCATCTGTGCCAATTCCCAAAGAACTTTCCTGTTTTGGAGAAACGGTGTAATTCCCATTACCGAGAAAAGCTTTATACTTCATATCCATAACCACATATTGAATATGAAATCCTTTTTTATTAACATCCCCCTGTTTTACAATTTCTTTTGAAAATCTATCACTATTAGCAGTAAAACTCTCATCCATATTGGTCCATTCAGGTATTATATACAATATTTTATTACAACTATTTGATCCCCAGACACTTTCTGCTTCCGTGACATAACAAGAGTTTATCCACACACAATCTTCCGGAACGGCAACAGTCTTATCATAATATTCCAGTCTACCTTCTTTGGTGTTCCATAATGCTTTTTCGGTTCCAATATAGCCATATTTTTTACAATTTACGTCATCTGGCATCACAATCATCATATTACCATCATATCCTGATTTGTTTAAAACTTCCATTAATATTTCTTGCCAATAGGAATATTGTCGATTATATACTATACTGTCACGAAGATCTGCTTTATCAGAAAATCTCTTGTTAGGAGCGACTTGCATACTATAAAGATTCACGCTGCCTACCGGCAGCTCTCGAAACACATTCTTCATTATAGGATCAATCGTACAAAAACATTGTATAAGCAATAGGGTTGCTAAAATGATATTCCAAATACTAA
Organism: uncultured Lachnospiraceae bacterium; assembly: GCA_947178085.1. The sequence goes on from CAMWWS010000372.1 coordinate 3,024, forward strand.
AACGAATTTCTTTCCATTTTAAATTTGCCACGATTATTGTTGCTGTCAAGTATAGTAAAGGTATCATAGGCGTAATATACCTTACGTGTGTCCAAGTAATATACAAACATCCAAAAATAATTGTTATAATGCAAACTACGCCGATAGGAACTGTCTTTGTCAATACCGCCTTATCCACTTTGGCTTTTTGTTTTATTTTTTGTATTATTATAATAAACAGCCCCATAACAATTAC
>CAMWWS010000373.1 GCA_947178085.1 uncultured Lachnospiraceae bacterium
GACCTTTCGCGTTGCCCTCATAGAGTTTATCAAGCAGAGTTTGAGTCTGCGCCTCTTGATAATCAGTTTCTAAAACAGTCGCAATATATTGATTGCGAAAACCTGTTTTACTCGCTTTCAAAAAACCTTTATTAGCCAGCCGCGAAAGCAAAGTTATAATTGTGTTTTTCGTCCACGGAGTTCCTTTATCCTCCAACGCCTTGACAATTTCAGCATATAAAGCTGTTCCGCCGTTAGCCCATATAATTTTCATAAGTTCCAATTCATAGTCTGATATTTGTTGCATCTTAACCTCCATTAGTGGATTACATTTTGTACTCTACTCACAGGATAACATTTTGTACGCCAGATGTCAATCATAAAATCTTCACCAAATCTTCATTTTTTCCTGCTATGCTCTTTTTATAAAAAAGAAAGAAGGAACATAAATATGGAAATTATGCTTCAAACTACAGAACTCTGTAAATCTTTTAAAAAACAGAAAGCAGTGAATAAAGTCTCACTAAATATAGCCAGAGGAAAAGTTTACGGGCTGCTTGGTCCGAACGGAGCCGGCAAATCTACTACTTTAAAAATGCTTACCGGCATATTAAAGCCGACCGCAGGCGAGATTTATTTCGACGGAAAACCGTGGAGTAGAAAAAGCCTGTCAGAGATAGGTGCACTGATTGAAAATCCTCCGATTTATGAAAATCTGTCTGCGAGGGAAAACCTGAAAGTCAGAACGCTACTGCTTGGTGCTGATGAAAAAAGGATTGATGAGGTTTTACAAACAGTCTCTCTTACAGATACAGGAAAAAAGAAAGCAGGACAATTTTCTTTGGGAATGAAACAAAGGCTTGGCATTGCTATGGCATTATTAGGAGAACCAAAGCTTTTGATTTTAGATGAGCCTACTAATGGGTTAGACCCAATAGGAATAGAAGAACTTCGTGAACTTATATGTTCTTTTCCCGCTCGTGGAATTACGGTCATTCTTTCCAGTCATATTCTCTCTGAAGTGCAGTTAATTGCAGATTATGTGGGAATTATTTCAAATGGTATTTTAGGATACGAAGGACCGTTGGAACATGGGCAGAATTTGGAAAAACTTTTTATGGACGTTGCAAGAGAAACCGGAAAGGCTGGTGAAATTTATGATTAATATTGTGAAAGCAGAATATCAAAAAACACAAAGCTCAATGCGCCGTATATTTATCTGGGCGTTTCCTATGATTACTTTTACTTTGGCGTTTGTACTTACATTAGGAATGACAAATTCATATGCAGAGAGTGTATGGAACTGGTGGTACACACTTCTGCTGCCCGGTATGCTTGCTATTATCTGCCACCTTTCTATGATGCAGGAGAAAAAAACAAATTATTATAACATCATGACGCTTTCTGTAAGCAAAAGAAAACTGATGTTAGGCAAAATTATCTATATGGGTTGTATGATTCTGGCCTCAAATATGATTGTATTTGCAGGAGCCTCGATAGGCGGCTTTTTATTAACAACCCGCGTTCCTTTAGCCGGCGCAGCGATTACAGTATTACTTCTTACTGCCACGCAGTTATGGGAGATACCCGTATTTCTGTTTTTAAGCGAGCGCTTCGGAATGATTGCGGAATTATTAATCTGCCTGTTTCTTACGGTTGGAGGTATCATTTTTGCATCAACAGGAAAATGGTATTTACTTGTTTCTGCGATACCTATGCGGATTTTATGCCCGTTTCTCCACATATTGCCAAACGGACTCCCGGCAGAATACGGAAATCCGCTATTGGATATGGGCGTAGTCATCCCGGGAATTTGCTTATCTATTATTTGGTTCGTTTTTGCAACTTTATTATTCTTAAGCTGGTTTGAAAAAAGAGAGGTGAAATAGAAATGTTCATAAAAAATCTCCAAGCAGACTTGCTGAAAATGAAAGGAACTCCTATTACACTTGCACATATTTTGATTCCGTTAATAACAAGCGGGTTATTTTTAATATATTATTCTTTTTCTGCATGGAACGGGAATACAAGAATCATTGCTTTTTATCAGGCAGTCGGTGCAGGATTTCCCATGCTTATCGGAATATTTACCGCAAGCATGATAAAACAGGAACAAAATGCCGGCGGCTTTCAAAATTTACTGACCTTACAGCAAAAGGCCGCGGCGTTTTTGTCAAAGGTATTGCTTTTACTTATTTTCAGTATGTTTTCAGTATTATTAACAACATTTATATTCGGGTTCGGTTTTTGCATGATTCTTAAGGACAATACAGTAGGCATGGGAATATGTATGACGTCGGCGTTTGCCATGTGGTGCAGCAGTATCCCACTCTATATATGGCAGATGATTCTGGCGTTTCGGTTTGGAGAAGGAGTGTCCATTGGAGTGGGAATACTGTCCGGACTTGTCAGTGCATTGATGCTTACAGGGCTTGGAGATTATATCTGGAAATATACTTTTGTTTCATGGACTGGTAGAATACCATATACTTATTTGAAATTTACATTAGGAGAATCCGGTGCAATCAATGAATTGGCAGCCATAATACCAATCTATTGTATATTTACAGCAATCATTATGATATATTATTTAGTGTGGGCGTCCCGCTATGAAGGAAACAAAATATCAGAATAGATACAAATTCGCAGGTTATGGAAGGATCTGGTTGTTAGTATGGCGAAAATATTAGCAGTTGATGATGATACTGCCATTCTTGACATGATAGGAAACATCTTGAATAAGGATGGACATTTGGTTACAAAAGTGAATAATCCGCTTGAAATAAATATGGACAAACTGAATCTTTATGATTTAATTATTCTGGATATTATGATGCCCAGAACAGACGGATTTGAATTATGTTCAAAAATCAGGGAGCTTGTTGACTGCCCTATTCTGTTTCTCACAGCAAAGACAGAAGAAAACAGTCTGGTCAATGGATTGTCATTGGGAGCAGATGATTATATCTTTAAGCCATTCGGGGTAATGGAGCTTCGTGCGAGAATTGCTGCGCATCTTAGACGGGAACACCGGGAGCATTCTGTCAGAATGGCTCTCGGTCGTACTTGTTTTAATTTTTCATTAAGGCAAATGCTGGTTGATAATAAAGAAATTCCTCTCACGAAAGCCGAGTATGAAATCTGTGAGTTCCTTGCCAAAAACCGGGGACAGGTTTTTTCCAAAGAGCAGATTTTGGAACAGGTATTTGGATTTGACAGCGAAAGTTATGACAGTACAATCATCACGCATGTCAAAAATATAAGGGCAAAACTCTCAG
>CAMWWS010000374.1 GCA_947178085.1 uncultured Lachnospiraceae bacterium
TTCCAAGCCCCCTGCTGAGGATCATAACGCACCCATCCTTCTCAAACCTTCCGCCGTCATACTTAGGGAAAAAAGTCCATTTAGGAGACACTACGCCTCCGATAACCGGAAGCCGTATCAAGCCCCCATGAACATGTCCTGAAACAACCAAGTCAGCTCCCCACCTGGCATATTCTTCAAAATAATCCGGATTATGCGCTATCAGAATCTGAAATTTATCTTTATCAGGAGCACCTATAGTATCCCGTAAATAATTCTCTGTCATCGGATATGTGCGTAATCTCCTATAATAGCATTTATCCAGCTGCAGACCGCATATATTTATATTAGCAGACGGCATCTCAACATTTTCATTAATCAATGGCTCTATTCCTGACTTATACAGACTCTCAATATAGTTATCATATATATTTCCATATTGCTCAGGATATAACGCCATACGGTGCTCATGATTTCCCATTCCATAATAAACGGGATATCTTTTTATAAGCTGTTCCATCAACCTGACTGCCACATGATATTTTTCGCCCTTACAGGCTGTCAGAATATCTCCGGCAGCCAGAATGGCATCGGGCGCGAACTCATCTATTTTATTAAGCAGTTTTTCATTCTGTTTTCCAAATGATTTATTGTGTAAGTCTGATATAAGTACAAAAGTACATTCTCTGGCTATTTTTTTTGATTTAAGTTCATAGTGGACTGTCACAAAGCGGTTACAATCATAGCACATGACTAATACAAAAAACAAAATAAGAGTTCCAATGACAATCAGTATAGTATTGAACATTCCTTTTCTCCATATCCTAATCAGTACAACTTATAAAGTATATCATATTCAGTAATAAAACCGCAATCCCCGCTGACAAAAAATCATCGTCGTACAAATATGAAATATCATGATACCAGATACTTTAACCAGAGCTTACGAAGATAATGCAGGTATCCCGCTTTCTCTACGGAGTCCGCTGCCAGAATGGACACGCTTCCTATGCGTTTTCCGTTCAGCTTATATACTGCCTCACCTATGGCATCTCCCTGTGCAACCGGTGCCTCCACTATATTAGGAAGGCTTATTTCCTTCTCAATATCATTCAGATTGTTTCCTGCCGTATCCAGATAATTAAACTCTCCTGCGTATGCAAGCGCGACATTTTCCTCTACGCCTCCGTGTATCTTCTGGACAGGAAGTACATCCTTGTTTTCGTCCGTATACATATTGCTTACACTATAGCCGTAATTTAAAAGCGTCATGGCATCCTTAAACCTTGTATCTTTATCAGGAGCCGCCATGACAACCGCAATAAGCTCCATCCCGTCTTTGTTGGCAGTCGCCGACAGGCAGTAAAGGGCTTTGGAAGTAGAACCTGTTTTCAGTCCCGTTGCCCACTCATACTGTTTCAACAGCTTATTGGTGCTGGATAAGGTAAAAGTAGATGTTCCGCGTGCGGTACGATGTTCAATATCTTCCATCCAGATACCGGTATAGTCTAAAACTTCCGGATACTTCGTTATCAATTCTCTGGACATAATCGCCACATCTTTCGCAGATGTATAGTGGTTGTCGGAATCTGTAAGTCCGCAGCAGTCCTCAAAGTTCGTATTCTGCATTCCCAGACTTTCCGCCTTCTCATTCATAAGCTTCACAAATTCACTTTCACTTCCGGCTATGTATTCCGCAACCGCTACGCTGGCGTCATTTCCGGACGCTACAGCAATGCATTTAATCATAGTATCCAGTGTCTGGGTTTCTCCTTCATCTAGAAATACCTGTGAACCGCCCATAGATTTAGCATATGAACTGGTCGTTATTTTATCCTCCAAATGAATCCTGCCGCTCTTCAAATGCTCGAATATAATAAGCAGCGTCATGATCTTCGTAATGCTTGCCGGGCTTCTTCGTGTATTGGCGTCCTGTTCACAGATAATCTGTCCGGTGGATGCCTCCATAACAACATAGGACGGCGTTGCAACATCCGGTGCAGCATATACCCTCATAGGTATGTATACGCACATATTAATACATAAACATATCATCATAAGCAGCGTATAAATACGTTTTCTTCTTCTTTTCAACATTCATCTCTCCCGCATATTTCTCTATAATATAAATATTACCGTAGGTGAAATGTTTATGACTATGATATGTTTTTTTTCACAATTGATGTGTTTATAACAGGAGTTCCTTGTAAAAACAAAATCCCTGACAAACATCAGGGATTTGCTCTTCATTAATTGTATTTACGTTTTCTTGCTGCTTCAGATTTTTTCTTACGTCTTACGCTTGGTTTCTCGTAATGCTCTCTCTTACGAATTTCCTGCTGAATACCGGCTTTCGCACAGCTTCTCTTAAAACGACGTAACGCACTATCCAAAGTCTCGTTTTCTTTTACGATTACGTTTGACATTCCGCACCTGACCTCCCTTCAGTCCCTAACAAGTAACTCGACTGATTGGGTTATTTATGCACATAAGTACATAGTGTGTCAACACACAACATAAATTATACCACATTTTGGATATGAGTCAACTACTATTTTTTATCTCTTTTTCATGGTACACTGAAAAGAAGCTGGGGGTGTGCAGAAAAGGGGGTGTGGCGAAGGCACGAGTTTGGGTGAAATGAACAAAAAACGGGGTTCCACTGCGGGAGCAAAGTCACCCCTTTTTTTTGCTCATTTCATCCAAACTCTGGGTACTTGGCAAAAACAGGTTCTACACAAAGGGGGGCTAATCATGAAAACTGTTGGTATTATAGCAGAATATAATCCGTTCCATAACGGTCATAAGTATCAGGTTGAAAAAGCCAAAGAAATCACCGGCGCAGACTACTGTGTTGTAGTCATGAGTGGGAACTTTGTGCAGCGCGGAACGCCGGCTATCATGGATAAGTCTCTGCGCACTAAAGCTGCACTTATGGGCGGCGCTGATTTGGTTATAGAGCTTCCGGTGCATTACGCTGCGGCAAGTGCTGAATATTTTGCGGGCGGCGCGGTCGCAATTTTGGACAAACTTGGAGTTATTGACAGTCTGTGTTTTGGCAGCGAATGTGGCGATATGGAAATTTTATCGGCAATATCCGACGTGCTTGTATCGGAAAGTGAAGATTTTAGGGCTGCATTAAAGCAGGCCTTAAAAAAAGGCGATTCCTATCCTAAGGCAAGAAACTACGCCCTATCTTTTGCCGCACCGCATTTAACCAATCACATTGAAATTTTAAATCATACTAATAATATACTTGGTCTGGACTACCTT
>CAMWWS010000375.1 GCA_947178085.1 uncultured Lachnospiraceae bacterium
GAATATAACTATAAAGCAGACAGGAGTTAGTTATGAGTCGGATGGATCATATTGTTAATTTTCAGGGACAGGAAATCTTAATAGAAGTACAGCAGAATGAAGCGCGTCAGGAAGTTGTTGAGCTGTTTAAAAATTATCGGAAGGAAATAGGGATGACGCAGGTGGAGCTGGGCAGACGAATCGGAATACCTCAATCCAATGTTACACGGTTTGAAAGCGGAAACTATAATCCGACATTGGAATTTCTCGTAAAGACAGCGGCGGCTATGGGGAAAAAGGTTAAGGTTTCGTTGGAGGATTTTGGCATCTGATAAAGCGATATAGGGTTATCAGATGCCGTACCACTCATCATAGTTTTATTTTTCTGGCACTGTCTCGTTATTCAGACAGAAATATCCAAGTTCCAACACCCTTTTCTGCGCCGTCAGGATTTCTTCCTCAGTTCCGGTCCACTGTTTCATATCTTCATGAATAAAGTACATTAGTCTGTCCGATAGATTTGCCATGAAAACTTTTGCGACATTACCGGACGCACCGACCAGCGCAGCCGTCAATGTTTGATCGTCCAAATTTCGCAGGATTGACTGAATTTCAAAATCTCCCACATGTATGAATTCTTCTAATAAATTCGTGTTTTCAGAATACATCTTTTTGTCATTGTATTGATTCAGGATCTCCTGACGCGAATATTTCAGCAATTCACTCATCGTTCCATTTTTTTCGCAGTAATCTATGCCGATATAAGATGCAATCAGTTCCTGTAGAATTACAGGATTTGCTCCGGAGAATATTTTTTTGAGCACCGCTGCAATCATATTTCCTTCCTGCTGTTCATCCTCCGGCAAAGTCGTAACGTAATTTTCAAGGAATAGAAATGCCATATCCATGTCTGCTTGTTTCATAAACAAATTCATGATATAAGGAATAGCAAAAGCAAGAAATTTGCTTCCGCTTTTGAGTTTTGGGACATAAGATTCCATGGCAAGCAGTCCTTCCGCCCTGCTGATCTCACTGCATTTTAGCAAATCATCTCCTACTACGGCAAGCCGGAATTTTTTCTCGTCATACATCCCTACCTTGTTAACCTGTATCAAGGTTCTGCCAACCAGCTCATCAATACTGCATTCAAAAAAATCAGCCAGTGCCCACAGCATCTCAATGCTTGGTTTGGACAAATTTCGTTCCCATTTGGAAATAGCTGCCGGGCTGATGCTGAGTACTGCCGCCAGCTGCTCTTGGCTCATCCGCTTTGCCATGCGCAGGGAATATATTTTTCCGCCCATAGCCACTCCATGATACTTTACACTTTCCATACTGTTTCCTCCAATATAAATGATATTGCGAACCTAGACAGATGGCGCCTTGATAATGTTTTCGATTACGCTTTACAAGATAGAGTATACGGTTTCACACATCTAAAGTCAAAGGATAAATCATTGAGTTTTTTAACCAGTGGTTTCGGGGATTGATTTTCAAGCATAGCAGTATAGCAAGAGTCCTCAATTGTAACCTGAGAATCCCGTCCAAGGGTGAAAGATAATTACAAAAAGAATAAAAGACAGCAGTGAAGCTGGCAGTACAAAGACAGATGGAGAATAACCCACCTGTCTTTTCTGTTATAGTGAAAGATGCCGGTGGGGAAAGGAGACATATATCATGGCAAAGTTTTTAAATTATGAAGACCGTCTGGAGATAGAGAAAGGATTAAAAGAACATCAGACCTTTACTGAGATAGGGAAGAGACTCGGAAGGGACAGGACTACCATCACCAAGGAAGTAAGGAATTATTCCGTGGAACAGGATACCGGATACAGCATATTCCCCCACAATACTTGTAAATACAGGAAAGGATGCAGGAGAAAAAAAGTATGCGGGACACATGAATGTAAGCATCCACTGGTTCCGATCTGTAGACAGTGCGAACTGCTGTGTAACCGCTACTGTGAACACTTTGAGGAGGAAGTATGCACCCACCGCTTCAAACCGCCCTATGTATGTAACGGCTGCAGTGAGTTAAAGAAATGCACCCTGACCAAAACGGTCTACAGCGCACTTGAAGCCCAGAGAAAGGCATCAGAAAAGATATCAGAGTCCAGGAGTGGGATACTGTCAACGGAAGGAGAGATAGCAAGGCTCAATGAGATACTGGTGCCGTTAGTAAAACAGGGACAGTCCATCCACCAGATATACCTGAACAACAAAGATGAACTGATGTGCAGCGAAAAAACACTCTACAACTACATAGACGGGAGCCTGTTCGATATCCGGAACATAGACCTGCCGAGAAAGGTAAAATACCGCCCAAGGTATAAGGAGCCGGAGTTGAAGATAGACCGGGGCTGCCGCGTGGGAAGGAATTACCACGATTATGAAGTGTATATGGAGAAGCACCCGGACACGGCAGTGGTGCAGATGGATTCTGTTATAGGAAGCAGGGGAGGGAAAGTGCTTCTGACCATCTACTTTGTGAATGTATCGCTGATGCTGGGATTCCTGAGGGAAGCGAACACATCAAAGTCGGTAATAGATATCTATGATGATTTATACCACCGTCTGGGAGGGCAGGATTTCCGGAAGCTGTTCCCCGTGATACTGACAGACAATGGAAGTGAATTCTCCAATCCGAAATGCATAGAGAACGGGCCGGATGGAAAAGGATTCCAGAGGACAAGGATATACTACTGCAATCCAAGTGCACCATACCAGAAGGCAGAGATTGAAGTAGGACATGAATTCATCCGCAGGGTCATACCTAAGGGAAAAAGCTTTGACGAACTGATGCAGGAGGATGTGGACCGAATGATGAATCATATCAATTCGTACCGGAGAAAGAAACTGAACGGAAGAAGCCCGTATGAGGCATTCTGCTTCTATTACGGAGAAGAACTGGCGCAGAGGCTTGGATGCCACGAGGTTGCCGCCAACGACATCAACCTCACGCCAGGACTTCTGAAAAAGTAACATAGAGACAACATAATAAGCACAATCCGCCGGCTGAAAATAATGAGCGAATGAGGCGTGAATTTTGTGTTACAAAATTTGTAAGACAAAACTGACGTCCGGATTTTATGCGCATTTTTATCCTGTCATGAAGCCATTATAGCACAAAATCGGGAGAGAAAAAGGGAAAGTCATTACAAAAGTGGAATTTCGGATACAAAATTTGAAGGTTGTTTACAAAACGTGAAATTCGCTTACAAAACGGGAATCTCGGAATGCAATTGAGCG
>CAMWWS010000376.1 GCA_947178085.1 uncultured Lachnospiraceae bacterium
GGATACCTGAAGTCTTAATCTCGACTACCTTGTAAGCTAACGGGTTTCTCATCGTGTCACCTTCTCTCTGGTATCTTCATATTTCTTTGCCAAAATGGTCCCATGATCTTTATACTTTTTCAAAATAAAATGAGTTGCAGTACTGAGTACGGTATCCAGAGTGGAAAGTTTATCTGATACAAAACCGGATATCTCTTTTAATGATTTTCCTTCCAATGTAACAAGCAAATCAAAACCTCCGGAAATCAGATAAACGGAATTGACCTCCGGATATTTGTAGATACGCTCCGCTATATTGTCAAATCCCTGTCCGCGCTGCGGCGTTACCCTGACTTCAATCAACGCCGTTACCTTCTCAATAGAAGTCTTTTCCCAATCAATGAGCGTATGGTAACCGCAAATAATTCCTTCGTTTTCCATCGCTGCAAGCTCGTTCACAATATCAATTTCCTCAACTCCCATGAGAACCGCCAGTTCCTTCATATCTATCCGGCTGTTCTTCTCGATTATTGCCAATAATTTTTCTCTCATAAACTTATCCCTTTTCCTTTCCTATTAATAACAGCGTTCCTTTCAGCCTATGCTCTACAGTACAGCTTATATATCTGGTCCGCTTTAGGCAGTTCTAAAAAACGCTTTTCTTCTTCATTGAAAAGAACCCTGTCGTTTCCCGATGTGGTCTTCCCGACAATCACTGCCGGCACTCCCTCTTTCCTAAGCGCCGAGACCAACCCGATTCCATCATCGGCAGTCATCAGAAGGCTTCCGCCTGACAGTAATTCATATGGATTCAAATCAAAAAATTCGCAGATTTCAATAGTTTCCTGTCTGACAGGTAATTTCTTCAAATCAATTTCAAGTCCGACGCCTGCTTCCTCTGCCATTTCCCATAAGGCTCCGAAAATACCGCCTTGTGAAATATCGTGCATTCCACAGACACCAGACTTAAGGGCGGCGGCAGCCTCCGGTATTACGGAAATAAGATTTTTAAACTCTTCCGCTTCTTCTATCATCCTGACGGGATATCGGGTAAGCAGTTCTGTCTTATATTCACCGGCAATCATAGATGTACCTTCCAATCCAATCCACTTACTTACTACTACATCCTGTCCTGGTTTAACTTTCCTTAATTCTGACACGTTTGCCTTTTTTCGCTTGCCGATACCGGTGACCGTCAGCACAGGCTTCTCTATATTTACCGTAACTTCAGTGTGTCCGCCGATTATCTGCACATTATAACGATTGCAGACTTCTTCCGCCTGACTCATCATTTCCTGTAACTCCTTTTCTTCCGTATCTTCAGGAAGCAGACTGGAAATCAGTACCCCTACCGGCTCTGCACCGGCTGCAGCTACATTATTCAACGCTCTATGTACCCCATGAGTACAGACAATATCTATGGACGCACTGACAGGATTAGTGGAAATAACAGTCTCTTCATCTTCTTCAAACGACATAACGGCACAGTCTATCCCTACGCCTGCGCCGCACAAAACTTCGTCTCTTATAGTTCCAATTTGTTTTAAAACGGAGCGCTTAAGTACATTCTCCGATACTTTACCGTTTCTCATAACAATCCCACATTCTTACACAACTCGTTCTTATGGTTCCGGCACCGTCCATGCTGCAGCCGCTGCCTGTGCCGCCGCCGCTTGAGCCGCTGCGTTAGCCTGAGCCGCCTTATATGCATTTGCTACAGATTTTACCTGATCTATACTGCCTGACGCAACCGCCGCCATAATGTCATTGTACGCTACGGGATCTGCAGTCGAAATTCCCACCGTTGCACTTCTTGGCGAACTCATATAACTGCTGCTGTTTATCTGTTCTCTGCTGACTTCTACACCGTCAATCGTAACCACTTTCCACAGCTGCGCTCTATAACCAATATGCGCCGACTGTATGGAACAATATCCGAGCGACCGCGATGCGTCTGTATATATAATCTCTTTATCAGGCTCAATCTTCTCTAAAACTTTACTTTCATATGTAACCTGCCTGTTACTGTCTCTGGTCTCCACGCCATAAATTGTAAAAGTAATCTTCTTATCATCCGTAGTGTATCCTTCAATATAAATAGGATATTCCGAACTGTTTACAAACTTAAAATCTTTCCCTGAAGATTCCGCAATGGCTGCATCAGCGGAAGGATCTACATATGTAACAATCATGGAATGATTATTTCTCTGCGTTACATCCATTTCTGCCAACAACACTGCATTATACAAAGTAGTGGATACCTGACAAACTCCGCCGCCTAAACTGTCTACCACCTGACCGTTCAGATATGAACTCGCCAGATAATATCCGTTTCCTTCGGAAAAAGGGGTAATCTTATTAAGTGCGGAAAACTCATCTCCGGGATACAAGGTTGTTCCGTTAATAAGCCTGCATGCATTTGACACATTTCCGCCCCTGTTACTACCGGAACTGCTGAATGAAGTGGTAAAAGTTCCCAGCACATCGGTTACCCGCGCCAGTTCTTCCGCAGTACCCCGAGGTTCGATTATATTGATTACCAGATCAATGTCGCAGGCGGCTCCGCCCCAGTCGTTTACAAGATAATCATATATGGCGTCTACGGAAGCATTTGTATCAACCGCAATCCCGTTCTGTCCCTCGGTAATCTGAAATTCTTCATCAACTTTCGTTAATGTTGCGTCAATTGCTTCCTGATTATACTGAGCGCTCTGCTCCTCAACCAGTGTTCTAATCAACTCTTTATCAAAATCAAATGCTATCTGATAAACCTTATTTTCGTACTCCAAATCCTTCAGCACTTTATAGCACTGAACTATATTTCCGTCTTTTCCAAGAGACACCGCCTCAGATATGATTTCCGGATTACCCCATTTAAGACCAATCTCTGATGCAGTAATTATAATCTCATTATCATCAACCGCATGCAGCGTAATCTGCGTGTCAGCAAGAGAATCCACATAAGACTGTACCGCATCTTCAGCCTCAGACACAGTCATTCCCGAAAGGCTGATATCATTTGCATAAATCCCTGACTCAATTTTATCCTCTTTAGCATTTACCGTCATGCTCATCGAAAAAGCAGTAATATATACTGCTGAAACAACAGCCAGACATTTTACAACTTTTCTCATAACTTTCTGCCTTTCTTATTTCATTGATTCCACGAAAAAAATATGTTAAACTAATTTTTAGTTACATTGACATTAAAAGCGGCACTACCATTGCAAAAATTAATAT
>CAMWWS010000377.1 GCA_947178085.1 uncultured Lachnospiraceae bacterium
GTCCAAGATAGAAGCAGGCGTACTCCGTGCATGCCACAAAAGACCGATAAGCGCTAACAGAATCAATCAGCTTATAGATGAAGTTGAGACAGAAATTTTTGCTATGGAAGAGAAAGAAATTTCAAGTCAGGTAATCGGCGAGCTGGTTATGAATAAGCTGAAGGACTTAGAGGCGGTTGCCTATGTCAGATTTGCTTCTGTAAACCGTGAATTTAAGGATGTCAATACATTTATGGAAGAATTGGAGAAATTCCTTAATACTTCAGAGAAGAAATAAATTCGCAGGTTGAGAAAGGAGCATAGGTATTGAAATGACTGATAAAGAAAAAGAAATCGTAGGCAGAGCCAGCGTGCCTATGAATATTGCCAATGCGCTTCGCTTATTTTTTATGACAATAGCTTTGATTCTTTTGCTGTTAATTTTTTTCGGCGGCAAATTCTTAGGCGGCGTGGCGTGGTATGAGGCGTTTGTACAGCATTCATATACTTTCCTTTTCTGGGATATCATGCTTATGCTGATATGTACGATAGCCAGAATATTTTTTACGGCAAGATATAATCACATTGTTAAAAATCTGTAGAGACGGCAAGCCGGATGCGGAAGATGATATTAGGAAATATTACAGCGGAGTCCTTATGGGCTCCGTTAATTAATAAAAAGCCACAAATATTGCAGGCTGTTGGCAGCATGGAGGATTATTAAAATGTTTGAACGTTTTTATCCGGATGTGTATTTGGAATCAGCATATGATATCGATTACGAAGCTTTATACGGGCAGGGGTATCGTGGAATTATCTTCGATATTGACAATACGCTTGTTCCCCACGGCGCTCCGGCTGACGAAAGGAGTATTGCGCTCTTTAACAGACTGCGGAGTATCGGATATGAAAGCATGCTGTTGTCTAACAACAAGGAGCCGCGCGTCAGGACATTTAATGATAAGGTGCATTCACGCTACATCTATAAGGCAAATAAACCCTTTCCGGAAAGCTACTTAAAAGCGATGGAACAGATGGGTACTACGCCGGAAACCACATTGTTTGTCGGAGACCAGCTTTTTACGGATGTGTGGGGCGCCAAAAAAGCAGGAATCAAGACTTATCTGACTAAACCTATACACCCGAAGGAAGAAATACAGATTGTATTAAAGCGGTATCTGGAAAGAATCGTGTTGTTTTTTTATAAAAGAAAGTGCGCATCGGAAAATCAGAATGAAACCTAAAATGGTATTTAGAATCGCATATAGTGTATTAAAAATGAAAATAAAGATAAAAGAAAACAAATTCAGGAAGACAACGGAAACAGGTAGGGCGTTTCCAATGCTTATGATTCTGCTGTTCCTGACAACGAATCTTACAGCCTGCGGCAGCAATGATGCAGAAAATGTGCCGAATGAAGCAGGTTCGGCAGAAGTATCAGAGATAGCAGGGGATATGGCTCAGGACGCGGATTTCGATACAACAGAAGAGATAACATCCACACCGGAAACACCGGAAGAGATAACGTTTGTCCCCGAAACCTACGAAGAATATATGAAACTGGCGGCAGCAGGTTATGAAAATGAGGATTGGGAGATTGCTTATGACTGCTACCGTGCTGCAAAAGAACTGGACGGAAGCAGGGTCGAAGTCTACAGAGGATTGTCGGATACATATTTACAGATGGGTGATGTAATTCAAGCGCTTGAAGTACTGGATGAAGGCATCGATAAACTTAGTATGGCAGAAGGCGACATAGAGAAAAATGATATTGACCTATTAAGTCAAAGGAAAGAATATGTCCTTGCCGGGATGGTGGCAGTCGGAACAAACTCTACAACAAACCGATATGATGATGACGGTAGTATTCTTTATGAAAGAGTACGAGAATGCGATGAGTATGGGAATGAGACACGGTATCGGTCTGTATGGTATGGAGAAGGAGGAGAGGTTAGCTATTTAACAGAGTATCAGTATGACGGAAAAGGGAATCAGACTGAATATCAATATCTGTCTTATGACAGTGATGGGAGTATAAGAGAGTTTCAGCATAAATCATGGGCATATGATGCAGATGGAAATGAAATAGAATATGCAGAGTATGATGAGAACGAAAATATGAAAAGTATGAAAAAATACGAATATGACGCTGCCGGAAACCAGATACAAGAAATTAATTATGATAACAGTGGTAAAATCGTAAGACAGGTGAAAATAGAATATGATACAGCAGGGAATGAAACAAAATGGCAATGCTATGATGAATATGGAAGACTCAGTATTCAAAGAGGATATACCCGTGATGAGCGTGGTAATCTGATTCAATATGACGAATATTTTAAAGGGCGTACTAAAAAAGAAGAATATGAGCGTGATGAAAAAGGTAACGTAGTTCAGTATATCGAATATGATAGTGACGGAAATGTCACTGAAATAAGAGAACACGAATATGATGAAAACGGCAGAGAAGTTAAGTGTGTTCGCTATGAGGATAATGGAACTGTCGGTTATTGGCGTGAATCTGAATATGATGAGAATGGCAATGAAATAAGATTTTCGTCATATAACATCACAGGAAACCAAGAATATTGTATGGGTGAGAGCAAATATGACGAAAACGACAGGAAAATCTATGACAGTTATGAACGTAACGGCATCGTTACACAAATTTGGGAAAAAGAATATGATGAGGACGGATATATAGTAAAAGAAATAAATACATATTATGACAGAGATACAGGGCAAAAAACAGGTGAAAAGGTATGCGAGTATACATACGATGAAAAGAAAAACAGGACAAAGTACAGTACTGACTATAAGGGTAAGGAAGCTGAGAACTTTAGGTGGGAAAGAAAATATGGCGAAGATAGCAGGGGAACAAATTTTTATCTTTATGATAATGAAAAGGAAGTTTCCTATCAAAGTAAGACAGGATATGATGAAAACGGTCGGATAGTAAATTATACGGGTTATGATAAGAAGGGAAACGTTCTTGTAAAGAGAGAAACAGAATATGTTACATCCGGGAAAGTAATACGGGAAAACGAGTATGATTCGGCTGGCAGCCTGATTAGGTATTTTGAAAATGAGTATGATGATTTTGGCAGCCTGACAAGACAGACCATGTATGAAAACGGTATTTTAAAATCCGAAAAACAGACAAATTATGCGTACCACTACATAGGAAATATTGACGCGGAAGCCGCAGACTATATGGATAATGATATGAAG
>CAMWWS010000378.1 GCA_947178085.1 uncultured Lachnospiraceae bacterium
GATTGGCTGCTTGATAGTATCCATGCTTCACTCTCTCAAGCGCCCCCTTTCACACATTTTTTTAATTTCTGAATTTTGTATTCCAGCCTCATTCAGTTGTGCTGTTTTTGCAATACCACCGTTATTTATTATAATTGATTTTGCAATATCCAATTTTTTCATAATATACTATTTCCATCAATAAATTTGATTTTCACTTTATACAAGCATACATCTATTTATATAACAAATCAACAACAAAAATATATTGTTGTGTACGAAAAATTATATTTAAAAAGGCACTTACTGCACCTTTTATCGCACATCAATAGTATATACTCTTGAATCCTCGTTTTCGATATCCTTCATTATCCGGTAAAATGTATAACCATATTTTTCATACAATCCTGTTGCGCTGGTTGAAATATATATTTTTTTGGCTCCCTCCTCTTTAGCAATCTCATACGCATGCTCCAGAAGCTTTCCCATATGCCGATTTCCTCTATATTGCGGAAAAGTATAAACAAATCCAATCCAGGGACTAAACTCCGGATTCCTGATATCATCCTGTTCAGCTAATGTGCAGAATGATATAAGTGTCTCGCCCTCTGTAAGTAAAAAAACTCTCGTAGTTTCCCCGCATAGCTCCTTTAACTGCTCCCGGCTCAATAATTCATGCAGATATTGTCCTGCTCCCCAGTCGCTCTTTTTTATCTGCTCCAGCCAGTGTTTCTTATCTTCAATACTGTAAAATTCTTTAATCTCCATCAGCTGCCATCGCCTTTCCTATCCTATTATTTACGTTTACAATTTTTCACAATTTCTACCAAATTATTAATTAACTAACTACAACACCATAAATAAAGTTCCTGCTCCAATAAGAATACAACCTATAACAGACTTCACAGTAAATTCCTCATGCAGGAATATAAAGGCCAGAATTAATGTAATCACAACACTCAGTTTATCAATGGGCACTACTTTAGACGCCTCACCAATCTGCAATGCCTTATAATAACACAGCCACGATGCACCCGTAGCCAATCCGGACAAGATTAAAAACAACCAGCTCTTCCTGCTGATTTCAATTATACCATTTTGCGTGTTCGTAAGGAAAACCATCCCCCAAGCCATGATGACTACAACCACGGTTCTGATGGCGGTCGCCAGATTTGAATTCACGCCTTCAATACCAACTTTCGCCAAAATTGAGGTAAGCGCCGCAAAGACTGCTGATATTAACGCAAATATCATCCACATACGATATCATCTCCTGTTAAACTTTTTCTATTTATTCTTTCAGCCACAATTTTTTCAGGCTTTGCAGTCATTTCAACCCATGTAGGAACAAAGCCGCTTTTAATCGCATTGCGCACTGACCTGATATTAGACCATGCAGAACAGTAAAACGGCACCTTTTCCCTTTTTAATATCTCTAACGCTAAAGCTGAGGTAAGCGAAGCTGCCACCCCTTGCCTTCTGTATTCCGGCAATACGTCAACGCCAATCTGCCACATTGTCTCACAGTCTGCCGAGCAGCCTGCAAGTCCGATAAGTTTTGCTCCGTCATAAGCTCCTACGCCAAGAACGTCCAGTTCTTTTCTATCCTCACATAAGGCGTTGCTCCACTCCGGCATATATAAATCGGAGAAGTCGGACTGTTCCAAAAGCTTCAGTTCGTAATCACAAGGCAGCATATGTAATTTTGTGACATCCGGCAGATAGTATTCCGCCATAAAGCAGATTTTCTGGACTTTCTCGGATAATCTGTCATTAAGCCAATGCATATTTGGCGTTTCAAAGCAATGATAGAATTCAAACTTTCCGATATAATCTGAAACAATCTCCCTATATTCGTCTCTGACCGAAGCAACAATATTATTTCCATAGGAAACAAGATTACAGGCAATCGGCTCCTTATAATATTTTCTGGCATCCGGTCCGACTTCGGATTTAACCACCACATTCTCACTGATTAAAAAATCTGACGCTTTGCAGTTTATATCCCTTGCTGACTGTTCCATAGCAATTTGTAATATTTCTTTATTTGTCATAATAATGCTGCCCTTTCAGCGTATCCGGAACCTTCCTATTTCGCATAAGATTTTATCATTTCATGGGTTCTTTTTCAACAGGCAGAGTAAGTCATTGAATAAAATTGGTATTTGTGTCAAGAATATTCAACGAAGAGAATTGAAAATGGCTATGCATTTTCACATAGCCATTTGTCCGGTAAATTCATTATAACTGCTAATGCCCTTATCTGTCACACTTCACGGTTTGCAATTTCATAAAAATGATACAGTTCCTCTTTATCATCATTTAGATCTTTATACAATCTTTTTTCTATTAATGTAAATCCCGCTTCTTCAACTACTTTCCAAGATGATATGTTTTCCGCTCTGACTGTTGCTATCATCTTTGTAATATTATAATGTCTGAAAAAATATTCCGTATATGCTTTAGCTGCTTCAACCGCATAACCATTGTTTCTGTATTGCGCGCCTATAAAATATGTAATACCAGTTTCATGAAAGTCTTCATAATAAGAACATCCAATTGAACCGATAACAATATTTTCCTCCTTTAAAGTTATCGTATAAGCCAGATAATCCATATCGGGATTATCTCTAACCGCAAAGTCCTTTGCCTCGGTTGTCCATTCCGCTATCCAGCTGCCACAATCTCTATCAAAACCAACATCATTTAAGCTCCCATCTGCTGACATTTCAACAAAGGATACCGCATCTTCTGTTTTCAAATCCCGAATTATCAATCTTTGAGTTTCGAGCAGCATAAACATAACCTCCGTAAATTTTTTCTTGCTGCTTATTTTTCCATATGAAAAAGTGAAGCACTCACACTAAACGAAATAATCTGTGACAGACTCTTTTCCGGTTTTATTTCTCCTTGTTCCATAAGCTTTTTAACCTGACTTCCTGATAGTCCTAAAACTGCGCCAATTTGTTTTTCCGGTCGAATTTTCAGCTGATAAGGATTATGTATTGTAACTTCTATCTGTTCTTCCGGTCCGCAGCTTTTGCTTGTTTCATGCAGCTTAACAAAGTTATAATCCAATCTTTCAAAATCAATATCTGCTTTATTCTTCCTAAAAAATTGCATATTTTTACCATACATCTCCGCAAGCTGCTCATCATTACTTAAAAAGCACCTGTATTCTTCCTTTGATATGGCAGAAACTTTTTGCCTTTCATAAATCGTAAGAT
>CAMWWS010000379.1 GCA_947178085.1 uncultured Lachnospiraceae bacterium
TCTATAAAATTATCCAGAAACGCTTCTTCCAGATTCATAAACTTATCCTGTATAATTTTCTTCATTTTGTCGGTTCGTGCAAAATATTTCTGTTCTTCCGGCATTTCTTCATTATCAAACAGCC
Organism: uncultured Lachnospiraceae bacterium; assembly: GCA_947178085.1. The sequence continues at coordinate 125 of CAMWWS010000379.1, forward strand.
CTTCATCAATCTTTTCCACTGTCAGATTTTCTTCACACCATTTTGTTATTTCTTCCAAAAGAGAATCTTCTGATTTAGCCTTTAGCGACAATACTTTAAAAGACTTCATCGATACAAATCCGAAAACAATAAAAAGTATGAACAATGCACTCATGACGCCGCATACAAGATATCTCGTTGTGGAAGCATTCCGATACATCGGAATCACTCCGCTCAATATTAGTATACATGCTATCAGTCCGATAACCCCAAGAAATAACAAAGTATATGCAGACGACTTATTATCCTCTGCCTTTTGAGCGCTATTCTGATATGCACGGCTCCATATAGCTTTTTCGGTTTCTGCATCTTCAGGATTTTTATCAACTAAAAATCCTTCTATTGTTGATTTTTCATCATCTGTCAGATCTTCATCTGCTATGATTTTTTCCGCTGCCACAATTTCCTTAGTATATTTTTTCAAAAACAATGGAATATCTTCTCTATGAGCTTCTTCCTCATTGTATTCTTCTAAAGAGTCAACCAGCTCAGTGCCACAGTCTGCACATACTGTAATTCCCTCAACATACTCATTTTTACACTTAGGACACCATGCCATATAAATCTCTCCCCTCAGGCTTTTGTATTTTAGTTATTTGTAACAAATAGCGTTCCTCTATAGCTTATTTCGTATCTTCATAATCAAAGCATGTTCTGTTTTCAGTAACCGAACCGACAAACCCCGCTGCATTAACATGTGCTGGATGTACCTGATATGCTTTCAATGCTTCCTCTGTTTCAAAAACAGAAATAAGCGCAATATCCCTATTCCCAGACGAAAGTCCGTCAGTTACAACCTTAAGTGAAACCACACCGTCTACTTCATCCTTTACTGCCTCCAACTCTTTTTTAATACGAAGTGCTGCCTCCCTCTTCTCTGTCTCCGATAATTTTTCTTTTAGATTCCATAAAACAATATGATGTATCATAATAATCTCCTTTCTTTGCCAATACTCCATGGTTTGGATAAAATGAACAAAATAAAGGGCGCCTCTGCTCCGCAATAAGCCCTGTTTTTGTTCATTTTTTCCAAACCAGCTCATTTATACCAAAAGAGGTACGGAAAGAATCCCATACCCCTTATTCACGTAGAACATCCATCTAGCGTGACAAATATTCATCAATACCATTAGCCGCAGCTTTTCCTGCTCCCATTGCAAGGATTACCGTAGCAGCACCTGTTACAGCGTCACCACCGGCATATACGCCTTCCTTTGTAGTCTTGCCGTACTCTTCGTCAGCAACGATACATTTGTGCTTATTAACTTCAAGTCCCTTTGTAGTCGAAGAGATAAGCGGATTAGGCGAAGTACCAAGTGACATTATTACAGTATCCACATCAATAACAAACTCAGAACCGGGAATCTCCACCGGACGTCTTCTGCCGGAAGCGTCAGGTTCGCCAAGCTCCATTCTGATACATTTCATTCCGCATACCCAGCCATTATCATCCGCAAGGATTTCCGTAGGATTTGTCAGTAAATCAAAAATAATTCCTTCCTCTTTTGCATGATGAACTTCTTCCACACGTGCCGGCAGCTCTTCTTCGCTTCTGCGGTATACGATATGCACTTCCGCGCCAAGACGAAGAGCCGTTCTCGCCGCATCCATTGCAACGTTACCGCCGCCTACGACTGCAACTTTCTTACCTCTCATAATCGGCGTAGTGGAATCTTCATTAAATGCTTTCATCAGATTGCTTCTGGTTAGATACTCATTTGCAGAAAAAACACCGTTAGACTGCTCGCCCGGAATCCCCATAAACTTGGGAAGCCCTGCTCCCGAACCGATAAATACGGCATCGAAGCCCTCTTCTTCTATCAGTTCATCTATAGTAACAGACTTTCCGACTACAACATTTGTCTCAATCTTTACACCAAGCGATTTTACATTTTCAATTTCTTTCTCAACAACAGCCTTCTTGGGAAGACGAAATTCCGGTATACCATAGACAAGCACGCCCCCCGCTTCGTGAAGCGCTTCAAAAATCGTTACGTCATATCCCTTCTTAGCAAGATCTCCCGCACAGGTAAGTCCAGCAGGCCCTGAACCGATTACGGCTACTTTCTTACCTTTCTTTTCCTTAGCGCCTTCGGGCTTTACGCCATTCTCTCTTGCCCAATCAGCCACGAAGCGTTCAAGTTTTCCGATAGAAATCGGCTCGCCCTTAATTCCCCGTATACATTTTCCTTCACACTGGCTCTCCTGCGGGCACACACGTCCGCATACGGCAGGAAGCGCCGACGATTCGCTTATTACCTGATAAGCAGCTTCAATATCTCCATCTTTTACCTTTTCGATAAAGCCTGGAATATTGATGGCAACCGGACAACCTTTTATACATTGAGCATTTTTACAATTTATACACCTTTCTGCTTCTGAAATAGCTTCCTCTTTATTATATCCAAGACATACTTCTTCAAAATTTGCCGCACGTACTTTTGCATCCTGTTCACGGACAGGCACCTTCTTTAATACATCCATAACCTTACTCCTTTCTAAGCCTGCTAGTCAGCGCAGTTCCCGCATCCGCCATGATGGGTATCCCCTTCTTTGGCTTTTAAGAACGCCCTGCCTTCTTCTGTTTTATATATCTGCTGGCGCTTCATCGCCTGATCGAAATCCACCTTATGTCCATCAAACTCAGGTCCGTCCACGCATGCGAATTTCACTTCTCCATCTACAGTAATACGGCATGCGCCACACATACCCGTACCATCTACCATGATTGGATTCATGCTGACAATAGTCGGAATATTCAATTCTTTTGTCAGCTTACAAACAAACTTCATCATAATCATAGGTCCGATTGCTATGCAGACATCATATTTTTTACCCTCATCTACAAGCTCCTGTATCGTCTGAGTTACCATACCGCTTCTTCCGTAAGAGCCATCATCTGTTGTTATATACAGATTACCTGCAACAGCCTTCATCTCTTCTTCCATAATCAGTAGATCCTTAGTTTTGGCGCCTACAATAACATCAGCGTCAACTCCATTCTCGTGAAGCCATTTCACCTGCGGATATACC
>CAMWWS010000380.1 GCA_947178085.1 uncultured Lachnospiraceae bacterium
CCAATGAATACTAACAAATATATTATACCAGATAATGATGTATACAGCAAAAAATTAACATTAAAAAACATAGTAAAATTCACAATATGAAAGAGAGTTTTTCAATATCATCAAAAGTCGATGATTGAGCATCCCCCTCGCTCTATATTATAAATCCAATCTATACCATATTAGAAATTGGATATGCTATACCAAAAGAAAGAAATCTGCTTTTACACTTCCACAATCGTCCACTTACAGCTTTCCTTCGTAAAAACCAACTTTACTATTGCCAGTCTGCCCCTATATTAACCCGACATAAGTGTTCTACCGTCCGGATTCCAGAATAAGTCTTCTCTTCCACAGTCAACAACTGTACATCTCTTATGGTATGCGGCACCCTTTCGTCATCCATTACCTTGATGATTTTGGGAATGCTCTTACCCTTGCTTGTGAACCAGCATTCACACCCTATCTCTCTTTGAATGCCCTTCAGAACGCCATGCTCAGTCCTTTCTGTAATATCCCCCAGTCGAAAACCCATTACATCACCTTCTCTTTTTTATAATCTACAGTCCTCTTTTCCCGTGAAATTCCACCGCTCATATGATCAATTTTTTCCTGCTCCAAAAATGATGCCCTTTGAACAGCATCCATGCCAAATCTTTTACGAATACTGTCTATTGCCTGATCCAATTTTTCTAGTTTTTCATAATCCGTATTATCAAATAAAGTTAGCTGCCGCCCTGCGTCCCCCTTTACTACTCTCTCAGTATGCACTCCGAGATGACGGATTGGCGTCCGTCCCACATCTCATCAAAAAGCCTGCAGGCAGCCTCATACACTTCTCTTGTTATATTGGTAGCCGAGGTCAAAACGCACTGATGCGATATATATGAAAGGTCATAAAATCGGATACTGACAGATACCACCCCGATACGCACCTGATCTCTCCGCAATCTTTTACCTATTGTTTCCGCTAATGACAACAGAACTTTCTTGGCAGTCTGCGAATCCGTAACGTCAAAGGATGTTGTCGTGGAATTGCTGTACCCTTTATTATCTGCAGGTTACGTTTCTACGTCTGATACGTCCCTGCCATTTGCAAAGTTCCATATAACCTCGCCATGCTTCTTCATAATGGATTTCAACATTTCTACATTCGCCTTTGCCAGCTCCCCAATCGTCTGTATTCCATAGGAGTGCAGCTTCTTTTCAGAAGCCCTGCCAACAAAAAACAGATCCCCGACCGCAAGCGGCCACATTTTCCTCTCTATCTCTTCCGGAAACAAAGTATGAACCAAATTCGGCTTCCTAAAATCACTTGCCGTTTTAGCCAACAGTTTATTACTGGATACCCCACATTCACAGTAAAACCCAATGTTTGGTATATTTCATCCTTGATGGTATTCGCCGCAACCACAGCCGGGCCGAAAAGCCGGTCTGTACCTGTCATATCAATATAAGCCTCATCTATGCTATATTGTTCCACTATATCCAAATACTTCCGCAATATTTCCATAAATGCCAGGGAACTTTTTTCATACAATTCATAATTTGGAGGCACTAACACTAATTCCGGGCATTTTCGCAGTGCATCAACAACCGGCTCCCCTGTCTGGATATGATATTTTTTTGCAGGAATGGACTTTGCCAGAATTATTCCATGACGTTTTGATATATCGCCGCCCACTGCAGACGGAACTATTCTAAGGTCAAGCTTACCGCCCAGATGCCGGATACGATATACCGCTTCCCATGATAAGAAAGCACTGTTCACATCTATATGGAATATTACCTTTTTACCCACGATGCCCTCCTCCCAATTGTAATTAACCATTGAACTAATACACCGACATTTAGAGAGAGAAACAGACAAAAGAATTTTTACTTTTGTCTGCTCTAACATACGCTGTGTCCGGTAGAATCCCATTATACTAGAACATATATTCTGTATAAATGGCTTTTAGAATATTTGTTCTTTCCATGTTTATCCTTTTTCTTCTTCCCTGCTTATTCGGCATACCCCTCAGATAAAAATATAGACTTTATAAACCATATCCATAATAAAAAAGCTGCCACACCAAAAATGTGCAACAGCCCGAAAAGCTTAGATTAATTATATAGCATTTACTGTTTATGTTCAGTCAATATGCCTCATGACATGGTTACTTGCGTAACTATTATTAAATGCATACTTCCACGGAGGGCTTCTTTGTCATCATACCCTTTGTAGAGTTATCATGTATGATTACAGTTAGATTTTCTTTATGAGCAATTTCTTCAAAAATATGACTGTATTTGGTTCCCTTCTCTCTCTGCTACGCGATTAATTATCTCTATCAAGCTATCAAACTGACATAATTCATCAGAACTATCAGGGTGATTAGGTAGATATGGGTGAATATCATTGTTTTTGAGCAACCAGAATCGCATAAACTAAGGATATTTCATTATCTACCTATATCTACCTAACTTTTCATAAGGTAAATGCCTAATTTATGACATTTGTTGAACTTATCTACCTAAATGAACTGATAGTTCTGATTCATCCCTTATCCTATTATTTGCTCGTAATTCATTTATTGCTTCTGTCAAGGTTCTTCCTTGCAAGTTTTTCATGATTATTGTATTTACGCCTTTTACTCGGCTTTCAAACGGCTCTCTATCTATAAAGTTGTATATTTTTTCCTGTATTTTAAAAATTGGTGTACCAGCATTTGCATCAATAATGATAATTACCCACATACAGGCATTATATAACTGCCGGGCTATTGGATCCCATTCAATATTCCCTTCTCCTCCTCCATCTCCTCTTTGCGGATTGCCATTACCATGTCCTTCTGCTTCTTCTCCTCCTTGCGGTTCACCACCAGCATTACCACCTTCACCACGCAAAGAATTGAATACAGGCAACCCATTATGATTCAACAGCCTAAGAAAATCCTTGGCAGCTGCCATACCACACAGAATAATCTCCTGATTTCCTCTTTCTCTGTGTTTTGCTTCAAAAATATAATATTCTTTTTCAATTTTTCTTCCGGCATCGCTATCTTTTTCTTGTCCCGCCAATAATTTAATGTGTAATTTGACACTACATTATACCCCTTGACAATTTGTTTTCTTCTTGTTTTACTTCTACAATTCATAAAATACATCCAACTATATATAAAGTGATTAATTTTTGCTGCCCTTTGTTAGCATCTACTTTTTAC
>CAMWWS010000381.1 GCA_947178085.1 uncultured Lachnospiraceae bacterium
GTATTCAACTATATCTTCCTCATCCGGCTTCGGACTTGGCTCCTGCTCCACCGAAAGCAGTTGGTATACCATTCCAAGAGCAACAGTTTCCTGAGGACGGGTAATGGGAATCACTCTATCCGGATTTTCGCGGATTTTCGGCAGATCGATTTTTGTGCTATCGGTGAGCATCTCTTTCACAAAATACCACTGGCTGTGCCCGCCTGTCAGGATAACCAAATCAATCTCTTCCTTACTAATGCCGGAACTGTCAAGGCAGCCCTTGATAAGCCTTGGGAATTCTTCAAGGTATTTTTCCGCCAGCTTTTCAAATCTGCTGCGGTCGAGGTTATCAGGCTCCATATCGATATATAATATATCGAAGACAACGCTATTGAATTCCTCCACTTTTTCTTTCTGTGTAAGTGCAGGGGATACGACTGTTTCTTTCCATGTCTTGAATTCTTTTATACCAATTTTTTTAAGCACTTTATCCGCCTGGTCTTTCGGAAGCAGGCTGCGGATATATTCCCGAAGGATTTCGTCTACTTCCCTGCCCCCGAACAGGATATCTCCGGTTTTAGGCCAAGTGCATATTATTTCATTTTTCGGTGGCTCGCCCGGCGTATGGCGGCAGAGCACCAAGTCAGTGGTGCCGGCGCCCATATCTATGAGGAGAATATTACAGGGTACATCCGCCGTAAAGAAACCATGCTTCGTCAGATAATCTCCACTCTGGACGGTGACAGCATGGATCGCCGCTTGTGCCTCATCCATGCCCTCTACATTCTTAAATCCTGCTTTCTCGGCAGCCATGGTCAAAAATGTTTTTGTTTCATCGTTCCACTTTACAGGATAGCTGACAATGGTACGTTCTGTATCATCGGGATCACCGAAATACCCGCCATCACTCTGGGACCTGTATACCTTAGCCATGTATGTAAAAAACTCTTCCGTGAGGATTCTCGCCTCCTGACGCTGTCCAGGGTCGGAGTTCTCCAAATCCACCTTGAAATTCTGAAACAGGATTTCCCCCTTTTTAGGTATCAAAGCATCATAGCCATAATAGGTTCCCTTGTCCGTCCTCTGTATCACGGTCGGCACCATGGGTCTGTCTCCATTAAAGATGACCTCCTGCTTGGACAGCCTGTCTTCCACAGGTTCCCCGTTATTGTATCGTTTTACTCTGATGACTGATGTACTTGTACCAAAATCAATTCCGATGATTCTTTCTACGCTCATGATCTCACTTCCTTATCTATCTTATATTTGTATTTCCCAAATCCTTGAATTTTGTAATCACTATGTCATATTGTGCATCTGAGACAGGCAATACTTCACTGTTTAAAAGCTTAACCGTATGATTCTTCTTATCAATAGAATGTACATGACAGGAATTTACAATATAACTTTTATGTATCCTTACAAAGTTGCTGTCAAGTTTTATTTCAAGCTGTGATAACTTGGCAAATATTACATCTTCCGCCATGTTAACATTATGAATCCTGACATGCTTAAGATCGCTTTGAAGGTATAAAATATCCCTGTATGGAATAAAAGATATTTCTTTCTTAGTTTCATAGTAAAAAACTTTTTGAGAAAATAAAATATCATTAAAAACCATTTCTAGTTTTTGTTGGAATGCTTCTTTTCCTTCGCTCCACAAATAAATGCAAATCGGGCGCGTGGGCAGCAATGCCATAGCATCCTGCTGCTTTACAGAATAATAGAATATCCTGCAATCCGGATTCGACTTATACAGCTTTCTCCCGATTTCAAATCCTGCTTTATCATCCAGCGATATCAAGGCTATGTGCGTCACGATAGGAAGCCCGTTTATTTTCTCTTCAGAAAAGTCTTTTGTAAACCACAGAACATCCATATCCATTCCGGCCCTGATCAGATAGTCCGCTATCCATTCCCTGAGCTGGTTCCTGTTCTTTTCATTTGTATCATACACAGACGTACATATCATTCTTCACTGCTCCCATAAAGCGCTGCCAGTCCCAGCTTTTCAACCGTATCATAGTAGGCTTTCTGATACTTACTAATACTTACATCTGACACCTTCCCATCCTGCTCCTGAAATTCAAGAACGCGTGTACATGCATCATAAAGTTCATTCATGTAACCTGCACCCACTGACGATAGCTCTTTTGCATCAACCTTTGCTACCGGTGCGGAGGTATCCACTGCTATCTCATAGCTGAGATTAACAAATTTAATGATTTTCTTAAAAGGATAAACCAACTCTAAGTCATATTGAGGAGCATAATACTCTATATTTCCATCAACATATTTTTCCAGATGCGGTTTAAAGCTCATGCACAGCTTGTCATTTTTCTTGTCCAAATATGGCAGACCAAGCTGCATTTGTAAAGACATATTCTCTTTTAGTGTGGTATTAGAAACAATTTCCTTTATTATATTTAAGCTATTCATTCTTTCACTCCTTAGTCGCTGATATGGTAAAATGGTTGCCTTTGCTCCATGCCGCTTCAAATTCATCCAGTCTATGCCTTATTCCCCGACCGTTCGGCACTCCCGGATCATTGAGTATCACCTGTATGTTTTTGGGATCTGTCATATCTATGCCAATCACCTGGACAGCATGGTTCACGCTCATACCCGGAACATTTGCCAGTTTAGGATTCATCAGTACCATGTTGTTCACTCCAACGATAACTTTTTCTCCGTTTTCCAGCATCTGCGCAAGTTCCTGCACGGTTACCCCTTCCTGATGGGTCACATCAAAACCCATGTATTCTAAAATTTTGCCCACATCCTCAGGCGCAGTACCCGTTTCAGGATCGAACCAGCCTTGTCTTTCCGCTAAGTCACAGAATTCCTGCTCCGTAAATTCCTGCCCTGTGACTTGCTCTGCAATAAATTCCTGACAACACACCGCACAGGACACATCACTATCTTGCATATGCCAGGTTTCCATATCCTTTTCAGGGTTTCCAAGGATAGTTTCATCTCCTTCCCCACCTTCATCTGAACTTTTCATTTTCTCAAAGAAACCTTTAATGTGTTCTAAGAATACTCCTTCACCAATCTGTTCCAGAGATTCCGATTCTAATTTTTCTTGCTGATGTGCGCCGTAGCCTTCATCCGGGATTTCCGCCGATTCTGCGGTCTTATTTACACCAGCCATTTCATCTAATAATTCCCAGCTCATTGTCCACTTCCTTTCTCTTTATTAAGTAGTATCA
>CAMWWS010000382.1 GCA_947178085.1 uncultured Lachnospiraceae bacterium
CCACTGCAGCGGCTATACCGCCAATTACATACCATTTGCGGTAATACCACCAGTTCGCCGCTTTTTCAGATTTGGTCATGCTTTCTTCGGGGTCAGACTTAATCAGCGCTGCAAGATTATCAGCCTCTTCCGTTTTTTCTTTTTCCATATCTTCAACATTTCCGATTCGCATTGTTATAACCTTGCTCCTTTCTCAGCTTGCTTATCACTCCTGTATTGATTTATTCAGTCGTAGTGCCGCCATATGCATAAGTGACAGGAAGACATACAAGCGGCGGCTTGGTCTGCGTATTTTCCCGAAGGAGAAGCTCTACACACATTTCGGCAATTTCCGGTAGCGGCTGTACGATTGAAGAACATGCATAGTCCAAATCCCCAAAGCGGCGTGTGCCATCGAAACCTATGACCTGTACATCTTCCGGAACCCGCAGGTTAAGCTTTTTAAGAATTTTGATGACCGAAAAAGCAAGGTTGTCCGTTACGCAAAAGATGCCGTCAAAAGATAGTTTTCCGTCAGTTATATGATCTGCAAGAAATTTTTCAAATTCTTCAAAAGAATCTCCATCATTAAGGATTTTCATCTCATAATTAAGACCTCGGGAGAGGCAGCCGTTTTCAAAACCTGCTTTACGTTTATTAGGTTCATTGTTCAGAGAAGAACCGATTCTCAAAAAAGCGACATTCTTACAGCCTAAATCTGCTAATTTTTCGGCGGCAAGCTGTCCTCCTGCAAAATTATCACATGCGACACAAGGTATTGCAGGCCCCATGGAGCGGTCGATTGATACAAATGGCGTATTCTCTTCTATAACAAGATTAGGATTATAAGTCAACCCTATAATTCCATCTACCTTGTTTTGCTGTGCCATAGTAGCATATTCCTGCTCAAGCCCTGAATCATAGTCAGTGGAGCAGAGCAGCATCCGGTATTTTCTCTTCAAAAGAGCCAGATTTATATAATATGTGAGGGCTGCAAAAAAAGGTGTGTATGTGTTGGGGATAAGAAGCGCGACCGTATAAGTCCTGTTCGCTTTAAGCCCCTGCGCATAGCTGTTGACATGATAATTCAGTTTCTTAATGGCGTCCTCCACGCGAATTTTATAGGATTCGCCTACGGGCAGGCCGTTGACGACCTTGGAGACTGTGCCAAGAGCGACTCCGGCTTCCCTTGCTACGTCCTTCATGGTAGGTGCGGTGTTTTCTCTTTTCATAATTTAAGTAATTTGTTCTCCGTTTTCAAACTGATGAATGTATATTCGGACAAATTATTATGCCTGTAATTGCATATATTATAGCCATAGAAGCGATAAAAGTATTATCACAGGCTCAGGTTGCCGAACCTGAATTTATTATAATGTAAGAAAATATATTTGTAAAGTAATATGAAAGTTTAATATGAAACGTTATATAAACAAAACTGACAATCAAATACAAATTAATTGTACATATATAACAATTTTATACAATTGTAATTGTGTAAAACAACTAAATATGTAAAAAATAACTATAAATTCTGACCGCTTTATTGACTTTATTAAAATTTAATGATATATTTATGAACAACAAACAAATAACGTTTCACGAAAAGAAAGGAGAGAGGTTATGAGTAAGAATAAGTCGGCGGCTGTCAGACCGGATGTAATGACTGCAAGACCGCTGAAAAGACGCTTAATGGACAACTGGCAGCTATACGCAATGCTGCTTGTTCCGGTTGCACTAACGATTATTTATAAGTACATACCTATGTACGGTATACAGATCGCTTTCAGGGATTATAAGGCGAGTCGTGGATTCATGGGGAGTGAATGGGTAGGTTTTGAATGGTTTACACGATTCTTTAGTGCGCCAACCTTTGGACGTATGATGAAAAATACGATACTTCTGAGCTTTTTCAGTCTGCTGTGGAGCTTTCCGATTCCCATAATTCTTGCATTGATGCTGAATCAGATGAGATTCCAACGTTTCAAGAGGGTTACGCAGACCGTGCTTTATGCACCGCACTTTATTTCCGTAATGGTTATCTGCGGTATGATTCGTATCTTCTTAAGTCCTTCAGGCGGTTTACTTAACCTGATAGCGGGAACCAGTGTTGATTTCCTGACAGAATCAGGAGCATTCCGTACAATTTATATTGCTTCAGGTATTTGGCAGGATGCTGGCTGGGGAATTATCGTTTACATGGCTACATTGTCCAATATTGACACTTCTTTGTATGAAGCGGCGAAGGTAGACGGAGCATCTTTGTTCCAGAGAATACTCAATATTGATATACCGGCGCTTACATCTATTATGGTTCTGAATTTGATTATGAGTGCAGGCGGTCTGATGAATGTAGGATTTGAAAAGGTCTGGCTGTTGCAGACAGAATTGAATAAAGCTACAAGTGATGTTATAGCTGTTTATGTTTACCAACAAGGTATTGAGCGCGCCAAGTACAGTTATTCTACGGCTGTAGGCCTGTTCAATACGGCAATCAATATTATTTTACTGATTGTGGTTAATAAGATAGCAAAAAGAATATCCGAAGATACAAGCTTTATATAGGAGGTGTGATATGAACGCAAAATCTAAATCAGGAAAGCTGACAGGACTTTCTGAAAAAAGCAGTGACATGATTCTGGTGGTCATTTGTGCGATTATCCTGTTTATAGTTGCTTACCCATTGTATTACATATTAATTGCTTCCGTATCAAATCCATATGATGTGTATGCGGGTAAGACCTTTCTTCTGCCAAGCCAGTTTACTCTGGATGGATATAAGGCGGTATTTGCAGAACCTCAGATTCTGACAGGTCTTATAAACAGCTTTAAATACACAATAATCGGTACAATATTTTCTGTTGCAGTGCTATATCTGGCAGCATATCCTCTTAGTGTAAAGGACCTGCCGGGCAGGAAATGGATTAGTATTATGTTTATTATCACAATGTACTTTGGCGGCGGCATGGTTCCTACCTACCTGGTTGTAAAGCAGACAGGACTGATTAACAATATCTGGGCTCTTTTCCTTCCCGGAGGCGTTGGAGTCGGTAACATGATTATAGTAAGAAACTTCTTTGAAAACAGCATTCCTAAGGAAATGATAGAGGCAGCGGAAATAGACGGCGCTTCTAAATGGACTACATTTATTAAGATTGTAGTGCCCTTAAGCCGTTCCATCATGGCGGTTATGGTAGTGTTCAGTATGGTAG
>CAMWWS010000383.1 GCA_947178085.1 uncultured Lachnospiraceae bacterium
AAACAGCTAAAATATAGGCTTTTTTGTGCAAAATAAATAAGAAAGTATAGAGAGGTGAGATAATGGCAACGAAAAAAGCAGAGCAAACTTCATATGAATATTTTAAAATAGATGAGATGATTTTTGTTGGGAAGCATAGGGACTATGTTGATAAGTTATGGACGCAAGGAAAGATTCAAGAATCATATTTTAGGCGTTTGGTTGATTTGTATGCTATTGCCGCAATTGTTGGTTTAAAAGCAAAGAGACGAAGTTCAGAAGAAAGAGATGAATCTGATGTAAAAAGAACTGTTCAAATGAAACAGTTGAATGAAAACTATCAAACATTGCTACCTATAATGAGGATGATACTTATTATGGATGATAGTAGAAATATGTCTTTTGAGGAAAAACTTGAAAGTGCTTTTGCTATACCAGAGGATGAAGCTACATATAAGGCAAATATGGAACTATTTAACTCTTATGCTAGAGGTGGAATAGAGTATTTATATGAACACTTGGTTTTAAGGGTACCAGATGTGGATGAAGATTATACAGATTATAGAATAGCGAATATTGTAGCACTTGTGTGTAACCCAATTGAAAGCGATGAGATTCATTAACATACAAAATGCTGGTTAATATAAACATTATGACAGAATGTGAGAAAAGAACACAAGCAATATTATGTAGCAGTAAATGCAAATGATAAGATTGTAGAAAACGATTATTCTATTTTAATTTTATTTTGTGTGAAGAAGGAAGACACAAAAGAGAAGATGGTTATGTATGATAGCAACGTTTGAATCTTTATGAAAACAAAATTATATTTCTATTATGTAATGATTATGCTGTCAAATCAGTTATACAATTAAATGTTTTTGATAAAGGATACTGAATAATTAATAGCGAGCTATTGCTGTAAAGGAGAGCGTAAAAATGATTAATGGAATTATTTATGGAATATCTGTATTTGTCGGAATTATTGCAGGTATTGGAGTGACTATTGGAGTAGATTTTTTCAAAGAAAAAAAGCAAAATGGCAATGATAAAAAGAATCTTGCGTTTGAGATTAATTGTAATTTGTCTAAAATAGATAAATGGATTGAATTGATTAATGAATTGAGAAATTATGTCAATAGCGATAGAGTTAATCAATTTAGCGGATATTTCAATCTTTCTTCGGCAATATTTTTTACAACTAATAAATTGTTGCTAGATGGAAGAATATACACATATCTTTCTCATGATAGCATAGAAAAACTTCAGGAAAATGGTACATACCTTTCTTTGGTAGGAGAGAACATGTTAAATAATCAGATAACACAGCATAAGCAAGCTATATGGAACGGTTATATCAATGTGAAACAGCTTGCATCAAATGATATTGACTTCTGGGATAAAGCGCTAAGAAAATGTAAAGATAATTTTATAGAAATTTTAAAAGAATTAAAGTAATAAATTGAATTAAATTGTATCGGAATTCCTTAAATGCGCATTGCTATTGGACCCTGCGTAAAGAAGGGGAAAGCCAGAATGCTGCTACAATGGAATTGGAAGGGAAGAGCGTGGCGTATAAAAATGAGCTGCTGTTTCAGAAAGGAATAAATTATAACGAGCTTCCTTCATGGCAGAAGAGAGGGATTGGCGTTTATTTTGCAGATGTTCAGAAAGAGAGATTCAATCAGGTGAAAAACGAAAAGGTCATAACACAAAGAAGAGAGCTGTTCGTGGATTATGAGATTTTGCTCGGCGAAGATTATAGGGAATTTGTGTTGCGGTTTCTTGATTAGGCTTGAAATAAAATTACGTATGTTGATAGAAGCTATATGATTACTACAATAAGGATATATGAGGGATTTGCGTTTGAAAATGAAAACTTCGCTCAAAAAAATGAGCGAAGTTTTGAGGCAAAAAGATTAAAGCAAAGTAAGTAAAATCGTTAATTTTTTGGAAGAACATGGAGAAATCACTCCTAAAGAAGCCGAAATTATTACTGGAAAGTCTGTAGTGACAGTGCGGAGATATTTTAAAATGCTTGCAGATACAAGAAAGATATATAATGGCAGAAGGAAACACCAATAATATAGTTTATCGTATCTCTATGAGTGTTTCAGAAAATGATTAAAATAGAATTTTAATTGCCCAATACACTTCTATTCACTATACAAATGCAAAAGACCTTAATACAGGAGTACCAAAAATCCTATGTCAAAAAAGACCGCCATAATTTTCATCGGTATCCAAGCAAGCGGAAAATCGACCTTTTACCATGAACGATTTAAAGATTATGTCCACATCAATCTGGATACCTTACATACAAGAAATAAAGAGAATATACTGTTACAGGAATGCGTGGAAAGAGGACGCTCCTTTGTGGTGGATAATACCAATCCGACGAGGGAGGACAGAGAGAAATATATTCGCGCCGCGAAGGATAATGGTTATTGTATCCATGGCTATTATTTTCAGTCATCCGTTTCCGATTGTATTGCAAGAAATCAAAAACGTGAAGGGAAAGCAAGGATACCCGACCATGCCGTGGCAGGTACGCATCGCAAACTGGAACTTCCGGAATACAAGGAGGGCTTCGACGAGCTGTTTTATGTCCGCATGGAAGGCGGAAGCTTTATTGTAGACGAGTGGAATGAAATAGAAGAATAAGGGAGAGAACATCATGAAATTTGATGATTTTGATAAAGAAATGCGCATATACGAGGAATCTTTAGACCAGTATATTCTGCCCGATATGTATATTGCGGCACGATTGGATGGCAGGTCTTTCACCAGACTTACCAAGGAGATCTGTAAATTCGAGGCGCCGTTTGATATCAAATTCAGGGATTTGATGATAGAAACAGTGAAATCTCTGATGAATGTCGGATTTCGAATCGTATACGGCTACACCGAAAGCGATGAGATATCGCTTTTGTTTCATCCCGAAGACCGTACATTCGGCAGGAAAGTCCGTAAGATTAATACAACTCTGGCAGGAGAAGCGAGCGCAGCGTTTTCATTGGCGTTAGGACAAACGGCGACATTTGACTGCCGCGTGATTCCGTTGCCCAATAAGGACAGGGTGGCAGACTATTTTGTGTGGCGGCAGGAGGACTCGCATCGGAATTCCTTAAATGCGCACTGCTATTGGGCTCTGAGTAAAGAAGGGGAAAGCCACAATGCTGCTACGCTGGAGTTGGAAGGGCAGA
>CAMWWS010000384.1 GCA_947178085.1 uncultured Lachnospiraceae bacterium
TATTCCCTGGGGGCCCTGACATAATAACCGAAAATTGTAGCTCCTGTCTGCCTTGACGCCACTTCCCGAAGAACTTTTGAAAAGCTTTGTCCATAAAAAATATTATCTCCAAGTATAAGCGCCACACTGTCATCACCTATAAACTCAGCTCCGATAATAAAAGCATCAGCAAGTCCTCTTGGAGTCTCCTGTACGGCATATTTCATCTTCAGGCCAAGCTGTTCTCCTGTTCCAAACAATTCTTCAAATACCGGCAAATCTCTCGGTGTGGAAATAATCAGGATATCCCTGATTCCAGCCAGCATCAATATTGACAGCGGATAATAAATCATCGGCTTATCATATACCGGCATAATCTGTTTAGATATTGCTTTTGTCAGCGGATATAGGCGTGTTCCTGAACCACCTGCTAAAATAATTCCCTTCATACTATAGTTTTCACCTCTTATTCACTCTTTGCATTATACATTTCATCATAATACTTCTGGTAATCGCCGCTTGTCGCATTCTTCATCCAGTCATCATTTTCAAAATACCATTGTATCGTACGACGGATTCCTTCTTTAAACATCGTCTCCGGCTCCCAGCCAATTTCAGCCTTAATCTTGTCCGGCGCAATGGCATAGCGTCTGTCATGACCTTTTCTATCCTCAACATAGGTAATCAGCTCTTCTGTAGCAAGTTTCTTCCTCGGATCATCGTCTGCTAACATCTCCTGCAGAGTATCCAGAATAATATGGAGAATCTCAATATTCTGTTTCTCATTATGACCGCCTATATTGTATGTTTCAAACAATCTTCCCTTTTCCTGAACCATATCAATCGCCTTAGCATGATCCTCTACATACAGCCAGTCACGGACATTTTTACCGTCTCCATATACCGGAAGCTTCTTTCCCTGCAAAGCATTATTTATAACTAACGGTATAAATTTCTCCGGAAACTGGTATGGTCCATAATTGTTAGAGCAGTTCGTAATATTTGCCGGAAAATGGTAAGTATCCATATAAGACCTTACTAACATATCAGAACTTGCCTTGCTTGCAGAATATGGGCTATGCGGTGCATATGGAGTAGTCTCATAGAAATAGCCTCCATCCTCTTCCAGTGAACCGTATACTTCATCCGTAGAAACATGCAAAAATTTCTTTCCCTCTTTATAAGTGCCATCCGGAAGTTCCCACGCTTCCTTTGCACAATTGAGCATAACTGCCGTTCCAAGTACATTTGTCCTTACAAATACTTCCGGATTCTTAATACTTCTGTCTACATGGCTCTCTGCGGCAAAATGTACTACTCTGTCAATGTCATTTTCAGTAAAAATTTTTCTAATCGCTTCTTTATCACAGATATCTGCCTTAACAAAAGAATAATTACTCCTATTCTCAACACTTTTTAGATTTTCCAGGTTACCCGCATATGTCAAGGCATCCACGTTGATGATTTTTATTTCATCATCATATTTCTTAAACATATAGTGAATATAGTTGGAACCAATAAATCCCGCTCCGCCAGTTACAAGATAAGTTCTCATTTTCTATTAATCTCCCTTTTTAGTAATAAAATTTTATAATTCTATAGGATTATACCAAGCGCACACCCTATTGTATATATTATGATGTAAAAACATGTGGATTGCAAGTCATATTCATTACAGGTTATGACTCCACATTTGAACAACTTTAATTTATATAACTTATATTCATATCCACATTCCCACTTATACCGCTTATAGTTCCTTTGCTGGAATACTGCCACATATCGATTTTGGTCCTTGCATAAGTAGGTGCTGCCGCATACTGCGCAAGCCATATCTTATAACTGGTCAGACTCGGTGTGTTTATAAAGCTGTTAAACCATTCCGTATTTGCATATATACCGGCTTTATATCCGGAATTCTGTATTGTCTGACAGAATGCGCTGCAAACTGCCGTTCTGGAATCTACGCTGATTTTGTCGGCACGCCCACTATTTCCACTTGTGGCTTCTACATCCAGAAATACAGGCAATGCTAAATTATAACCTTTAATCAGGCTTAAGACCATAGATGCTTCCTCTACCGCTTCTACATCATTCACAGCCTGAGTGAAAAAATAAACTCCGACTTTAATTCCGGCATTCTGCGCCCCTTGTATGTTGGCGCGGAATTTGGGGTCTTCTATCAATGCTCCCGTTGTAGAACCGCGATAGCCGCATCTTATGATTGCATAAGATATGCCGGAATTTCTAACTGCATTCCAGTCAATATTACCATTCCATTTAGACACATCTATCCCCAGTACTCCAGAGCCCGAAGAGAGCCGCCCGCTGCTGTCAAATGAATATTTTGCTCCCTGAATGACCTGTTCACCGGTAACGTAATTACCATTTTTATCATAGAAATAAGTATATCCATCTATCGTCTGCCAACCGGTATAGGAATATACGGTATTCCCCTTTTTCAAATAGAATTTAACATTTTTATAATAATCGGCATATACTGCTTCTACATATTGGCCGTTTTCATCCTTTATGTATACCTGTGCTCCGTTTTTATCTTTCAATTTAGATGTAGTATCTCCCGAGACATCTTTGATAACTTTAACTTCCCATGTTGCCGACACATTATTTCCACATGTTCCCGTAATTGTTGCTTCACCTGCTGCAACACCTGTAAGCTTACCGTCACCGTCTACTGTAACAACATCTGTATTACTGCTTGTCCATGTGACACTGCCTCCCTGTGGTGTAGTAATTCCGGCAACTTTTCCGGTTTTTCCTACCTGTATCGTGGAATCTCCCTCTATCTTTATCGCAGTGTAAGACTCAGTCACTACAGCAGTAACGGTAACATTAAAGGTGTTCTTTACATCACCGCATGCTCCCGTGATTGTTGCAGTTCCTGCTGCTATACCTTTCAAATTTCCGTTGCTGTCTACCGTGACGATATTGTTGTCACTGCTTATCCATGTAATAGTACCGCCTGCAGTCGGGCTGGTCGTTCCGGTAATTTTTCCGGTTGCTCCTACCTGTATGGATGAATCTCCCTCTATCTTTATCGCAGTGTAAGACTCGGTCACTACAGCAGTAACAGTAACGGTAACATTAAAGGTGTTCTTTGCATCGCCGCATGCTCCCGTAATTGTTGCAGTTCCTGCTGCTATACCTTTCAAATTTCCGTTGCTGTCTACCGTGA
>CAMWWS010000385.1 GCA_947178085.1 uncultured Lachnospiraceae bacterium
CTGCCTGGCTCGGGGGCTCGGTGATGTGTATACGAGACAGGTTCATCAATGCATGAAAATCCATAAACAAATATTCGCAAACACCTTCCAAAGGGTTTGGTGAAAAAACGTCTAATTTTTTATTTAATGCATTTTTTCTCAAACCAAGCCATGCTTCTGAAGCAGTTACAAACTTTCGACGTGGTAAATCAAATTGACTGTAACCAAAACGCTGTTCATATTCATAATAGCCATCAACATCTGCCAAAACCCATCTGTTTTCATTAAAATCCCAATACTCATTAACCCAATGTTCCATATAGCTGTCACCTGTATCGCCAAAATCCATAAATCCGGCTCTTGAACGGCATGGGATTCCTTTAGCTTTTAATATTGCACTAAATAATACAGAAGCCTGTCGGCAGGATACGGTTATTCTTTTTGCTACGTCTCTGTTTTTTGTAAATCCCGATTCATCTAAACGTAAAATACCTGCAATCATGGCTACAGCAGTTATATATAATTCATCTTCATTTTTAAAACGGTGCTTAGGATAGGACGCAAATTTTCCAAAATAAGTATCTTCCAAATAAGGAGAAGGCTCTGTAAAATACATAGATGGATGGGTAATTTGATCGCAAACCAACATTCCTATGGAAGGAATGTCATCCGGCAATGATAATATAAATTCTTTATATTTCCCTACATATGTATAAACACTGGTTTCCAGATAACGTTGATAAATTTTTTCATTCATGTGATTTTCTGTAACCTCCTAATATTTTTAGTAGTAGACGCCTGCTCTGATTAAATGCTATCAAAATAAAAAAATTACGTCAATAAATGATTTGAAGGAGATTTTGATAAATTGAAAGAAGTGATTACGAGTAAAAATTCTATTCCGGAATTATGGCAGTTCGCAGTAATAAGCGCATAGCCATATTTTTATGGCGAAGCAAGCGCTTATATGGTAATATATAGGAGCAAAGATAAAAACACAACGCAAGGTAATCTTGCAGAACCGGTAGGTAGTCCGGTCGCACCGTTTTGGTGTAAGTAACCCTCCCTCCTTAGGGTCGTCCGTTCTTTGTTTATCACAATTTATTTAAGGAGGAATTGTCAATGGACAAAATCAATAAGTTGATTTCAGCTTCGGGAAAGCTGACAGTGTTTTTTGAAGAACCTTTTTGGGTGGGAGTGTTTGAATGTATATCTGACAGAAGGCTATCTGTGTGTAAGGTTACGTTTGGTGCAGAACCAAAAGATTATGAGATATACGATTTTATTTTGAAAAATTACTATCGGCTGCGATTTAGTCCGGCTGTGGCAACTGATGTAAAAGAAGCCGGCTGCAATCCCAAACGGATACAGCGTGAAGTACGGAAACAGGTGCAGAATATTGGGATAGGAACAAAATCTCAACAGGCTTTGAAATTACAGCGGGAGCAGTTGAAAACTGAACGCAAGGCTGTGAGCCGGGAACAACGGGAAGCAGAGAAACAGCGGCAGTTTGAACTGAAACAGCAGAAAAGGAAAGAGAAGCATAGGGGCAGGTGATACCTGCCCTGAGTGCCTTGGATTGCAACTTGGTTAAAGTGACCAAGCTTAGGAATGAGTTGTAAAATTTTCACATTGATATAAAAAGTTGCCTTTTTAGTGTATAATAATCTAAAGAGAAGAAAGGAATGATGCCATTTGAAACATCATAAAAATAAAGAGAATTTAAATGATTTAGGCATGGCAAAAAGAGAGATCATAAAATTATGATTACGGATGCAGCCATCAGGAAAGTTCCTCGAATAAAATATAAGAATATACCTGAAAGTGAATATAATACGATTCAGGAACTTGCAAGAAGTGTTTTGCGTATTTCAAAAAATGAAAATAATTCAAATGAAGTCGCAATAACATATGGCATGGACAGTGTGGAACGTATTCAAAAAGGTGAAGAGTATATTGGGGTGGCATTGGGGAGTGAGCATGGGGTTGACCCGATAAGTAATACAACCGCATATCATTTGGTAACATCAGCAGAAGAGTGTATTGTTATTGTGTTGCATAATCATCCGTCATTATCGGATTTCTCATTGTCAGATGTACAGTTTTTATTGCGGTATGCAAGTGTTAAGATGATGGTAGTTGTTACTAATCTTGGAAATATATCATATCTTGTGAAAGGAAAAGGATATGTTTACGATAAAGCGGTCGCATTGTTTAATGAAGCAGTTGACTCAAACAACGAAGCCAAAGATTTGAAAAGCCTACAGAAAGCAGCAGATCATTTTCTGAAGAATTGTTATATGGTTGGTATTGATTATGATAATCGATAGGAAGGAGACAGTCATGGGAGAGCATGTAATTTTAAGTGAACGGTTAGACGACCAACTTAAAGCAGTAGAGTGGGCGAAAGAGGAGCAGAAAAGACTTCTGAAAGAAAAAGGTGAGCGTATATCGAAGGAGCTGATGGAGACGATGACTCCATTTATTTTGAACCAGCAGAAAGGATAGAATTTTCTGTTTTCCGAGAATCATATCTGTTAGTTGCAAACGAATTTTAAAGATGCGGTTTTAAAGAGAAACCAATATAAAAGCACCATGTCAAAAACAGGAAAAGAGTTAGCATAATATCTCTCCGACAATATCTGAGGAGGAATACATAATGGATCATTTGAAGTGTTGGCTGAGTGATTTATTTAATGTAATTGAAAGTGATGAGCAGTCTCAAAATTACATCGAATTACTCAAAAAGTGTGGAGGAAACTGTGCAAAAAGAAATTTATTACCTTATGTGAATGGGTTGAAAGAAGAACTGGACGGAAAAAGTGATATGTCAAATATTGCTGAAATAATCAGCAGGCATACGGGCGCTGAATGTATTCCTGCAGCAAACGGATTTATTTTGACCTATAATCGTGGTAAAGGATGTGATTGTGCCTTAGTCAATGGTGAATATGTAACTTCTCCGGTTTTTTGTAATTGTACATTGGGCTTCCATGAAACTGTTTGGAGTACTATGTTTGAAAAAACTGTTTCAGTAGAGCTATTAGAAACTTTTTTGCGTGGGGGAAATTGCTGCTCGCAAAAGATAACATTTTTATAATATTTTAAATATAATAATCGAAGTTTATTTAGATTGATAAACGAACGAACTTACCCCATATATTTGGCTTGTAAGTAATATAAAAGAAAGGTG
>CAMWWS010000386.1 GCA_947178085.1 uncultured Lachnospiraceae bacterium
CCTCCGCACTCATATCCGATAGCAAACTCAACAAGCTGATTGTTGTTGATTTCATAAAACCCGCTGTAAGACTCCGGAAACACAGTCTTTCTATACGGTTTTGCTTCAAAATACATAAGCAGTTCTCCGGTATGGTTTAAATCATAAATCTTATAAGTTTTTCTATACTCCCTTAAATCCTCCTGATTTACGGTATGACCGTTTAGTGAATCCTCAACGCTTATGCTGCCGTTGCTTATGAATTCATGAAAAGCTCCGATTCTCGGTGTTATCTCATTTTGCAGCAATGCCCCTGATATGTAATTCAGATTCGACTCTCCCGTTCTTATGACAGTATCACAAATATCGTCATTATACCTTGTCAGAATATGGATATTATCAGAACCATAAATATCATTATTCACGTAGTAAACAGGGGGAATCACTTCCTCTCCCAGTTCATTCAAAATTCCGCATTTTCCTCCTCTTCCAATCTGGTAACAGTTACCCATTTTGGTAATATTATCAATATCATCATCAATTTCTATCATATCCCCTCTGCTGTTATAAATACATAGCTTTGAATCCTTATACAGCCACACATCGCCATCTTCAAAAGTCCGAATCGTATCATATTCAATCGGCTCCACCGGATTTCCTTCTCTGTCAATGATTCCGCTAAATCCGCTCAGGCTGACAACTGCTCTGTCCTCACTCAGCCAGTCAATACTGTCATAACTACAGGGTATCTTCCTTGAAAAGTCAGCAGCATCCATACTTTCCATGTTCCCATCAGTATCTGTGAGAACAAT
Source organism: uncultured Lachnospiraceae bacterium (assembly GCA_947178085.1). Next base: position 792 of record CAMWWS010000386.1, read on the forward strand.
CATTCCGCCTTCCGTATTATCTATGTAACTGTCAAAATTAATATTGCTATATGTAACAGGTATAATGACTTCTCCCTGAAAATCCACAATGCCGTATAATTCACCCTTTTTTATAATCAAAAGATTCTGCTCAGGTATCAGTGATAAATAATCATATATGGGCTCCATAAGTATATTTCCGTTTTCATCGGCAAGCCCCCTCTTTTCATCCTTCATAAAAAATAAATACTTCCCTTTTGCTGAAGAATAAATATAGTCAGCTTGATCATGTTCCAGCAATACTTTTCCCGTTCTGTCAAAACAATCATATTTCCCATTGATTTGTGCGTCAATAAACCAATCATTTATATAAATCAGATCATATTCTGCTTCTACGACAAAATCTCCTTCCCTGTTTATGACTCCATGCCTGCCATCCTTTATAACATCCGCCAAACCATCTTTAAAGTATCCTGCATCATCAAAGATTGGCTCTATTGTAATTTGACCGTTTTGGTCAATATACCCGTAACGACCGTCTTTAGAAAAATATGCCAGTCCCTCCTGAAAGGAACTTATGCTGTCGCATTCAAAATTAAAAACCTGCGTTCCTGCTTTATCCATGAAACCATATGTATCTCCTGCCTCAAAATATGCAAGTCCTTCCATGAAAGGCGCTGCTCTGTCATAATCAAAAGGAATCGCTGTCTCTCCCTCAGGATTTATATAGCCGTATTTACCATCTTTAGAAACACATGCCAGACCTTCACTGAACGGATGGGCAATATCATAGATGCAGGAAGTGATTTCTTTTCCATCCTCTGCAATATATCCATACTTTTCTCCATTAAATATACAATAAATCCCCTCCGAAACAAGCACTAAATCAATTCTCTTTACATCAGACGGAGTTGCAATCAGGGGATATTGCGCAGCAACGTCTTCCTCAATATCTTCTGTGTTATCTGTCTTTGCAGAAGCAGATTCACCATTTTCTGTATCTGTAAAAATTTCATCATTACTGTCTATTTCCGCAGAATCCGCCTCTATATTTTGTATTCCGTTTTCTATTCCGTTTTCTGTTATGTTTTCATTTGTACTGTCATTCATACCACAACCCGACAGGAGAAGCAATATTAACATAAATACTGCTTTGCTTACTTTTGTTCTCATATATCTTCCTTTTTTACTATCTGTCATAAAACGAATTCTAATATGCGCCTTAAACTTCACCATAATATCCTCACCATGAACAATATACTCCGGTTCTTCAGCGCCTAAATTCATGTAAAATCTTCTTGTACTTATTACCCATTACTTTATTTATATTATACGATACAAAGGCTAACCCATACAATGAAATTTTTATGCATATAATTTGCTTAAATCATACAATTCTACCGCACACCCCTCATATCCCCATTCGCCGGATTATCCAGTAACTTCCCGTCTTCCGCGAAGCGTGAACCATGGCAGGGACAGTCCCAGGAATGCTCCGTCTTATTCCATTTCAATGCACAGCCCAGATGCGGGCAGCGGGGCACTGTCGGCGTAAGGATGTTGCAGACTGATTCCGCACAATTACAAATCAGCTGTCCGGTTAAGATACTTTTCGACGGTCTGAACACCTCAGCATACGGATTCTCAATCTCCTGTACCATATCCGACAGCACCATAGCCGACACCATCGCGGATGTCATTCCCCATTTACGAAAGCCCGTCGCCACATAACAGTCCGGCATAGCCGGGAAATAAACTCCGATATATGGCGCGTAGTCCAGGGGCATACAATCCTGAGTTGCCCAATGATATTTTTCCACGGCATTCGGATAGTATTTCTTCGCAAAATCACGCAGTTCCTGCCAATCTCCGCCTTTTTTACCGGTTCTGTGGCTTCCGCCGCCTATAAGAAGCAGATTTTCATATTCCCTGAATGACATGCCTTTCTTTGCCTCATCTACATACATTCCTTTTATCTCCGCCGCCTGTTCCAGCGCGATTACATAAGAGCGGTGCTGATACAGTTTCAGGAAGTAAGCCCCATGTTTATTGTCGATTGGAAAATGTGTCGTGAAAATAGCTTTATGATAGGTGACACTGCCCTGTTCAGTAACTGCACGACCCGGCATCAACTGTGTCACAAAAGAATGCTCATATATTTTTAATTCCTTGGCGATTCCTGCAAGAAATTTCAATGGATGAAACTGCGCCTGCTGCCGCATCCGCACTGCTCCTGCTATAGGAAAAGGAAGCTCTGTCGTATCTGTAATCTCATCATCCAGCCCCAGTATCCGATAAGCTTCCGCCTCTTGTTCCAATTTCTTTCTGTTGTCTATGGAATAGACATATGCCATTTTTTCTTCAAAATCGCAGAGAAAGCGCTAAGCCAGTTCCGCATACTT
>CAMWWS010000387.1 GCA_947178085.1 uncultured Lachnospiraceae bacterium
CGGGAAATTTATCTGTCCTTGCCGCATGGCTGGGCGCTTTTGCTTATTCGTTCCAGATATATTTCGATTTCTGGGGATATTCATTGATGGCAAAAGGGTTGGGAGAAATATTTGGTTTCAAGTTCCCTGATAATTTTGACAATCCATACGCTGCCAAATCTATTTCAGGCTTCTGGCGAAGATGGCATATAACTTTGGGCCGATGGTTTAAGGAATACTTATACATTCCGCTTGGCGGTAACCGAAAGGGTTTCTTTAGGACAGTAGTTAATTTGCTTATTGTCTGGGCGCTGACAGGAATCTGGCATGGCGCTGATTTTAATTTTGCATTGTGGGGACTTATATTTTTCCTTATATTATCCATAGAAAAGAGTGGTATTGGGAAGTGGATGGAACAGAGGAAAGTCATTGGCCATATTTATGTAATACTGTTGATTCCGGTGACGTGGATGATATTTGCAATAAGCGATATACGGCAGTTGCTGCGGTATTTACAGAATATGGTTGGTGTACATATCAGCGATGTGATCGTAGGAAGTGAACAGGTGACAAGATATCTAAAAGAATACGGACTGTTATTTATTGTCTGCATCTTGTTTTCGATTCCTTATACGATGGAGCTGTATCATAAACATAAAAGTAAATGGTATGGAGTATTGGCTATAGTAGTCATATTCTGGTTTTCTGTCTATGAGATTATGATAGGAAGCAACAATCCGTTTTTGTATTTCAGATTTTAATAGCTTTATATGTGGTCTTACATAAGCGTTAATAAAGATTACATGAAGCTTTCGACAGATTTTTGGGAGTGAAGTTTTTTAATGAAGAAGTGGAAAAAAATATTGCAGAATTGTCCATATTTATCTGCATTGCTTATCACATGGTTTTTTATGACAGTTGGCAGCATTGGACTTATTATATATCGTGACTATGGCGGACCGGAGACGTCGGCAATTTTGTCGAACCCTCTTTTTGCAATTATTATGGAAGAAGAAATGCATAATATTGTTGAAAATACATCTGCAGGCGGAATGATTACGGTTAATGCATCTGAGTATAATACAGCTGCCGGTGGACAGAATGATGATAAAGTAACACAATTTACTCAGAGTGTATCAGGTAACAGCAGTGTAACAGTTACATTAGGAAATCTGATTTCATCGGTGGAGCAGGCGGTAAGCGAGAGTATTGAAGAAAGTGATGCAAATCGAACTGATGGTTTAGATACTGATGCTGAAGGTGCTGATACGGAAAATGATAATGAGGAAGATGAGGAAACCGAGAAGGTGGGACAGACCATTTTTGTACCTTATACGCCGGTGGAAACAGATTCTGTCTATTATTCGGATGCAGGAAAATATGCGTTAACAACAGAGTATGATTATACGAAAGTCGATGAAGACTATTTTGAGGATGCGGCATTTATCGGAGACTCAAGAACTCTTGGCATTGCAGATTATGCGAAGATTGATGCGGATTTTTATTGTGAGAGCGGGATGATGATATTTAAGCTCTTAAGTGATAAGGGAATAAAGAACCCCAAAACCGGAGAGAAGGTCAATTTAAGCGAGGTTCTTCAACAGAAGGAATATGGAAAGATATATATAATGCTTGGACTTAATGAATTGGGATATGGAAATACCGAACGTTTTTATGAGAAGTATAAGGAAGTGTTGGAAAAGATAAGGGAGTGGCAGCCTCAGGCGGTGATTTTTGTTATGGCTAATCTGCATGTCAGCCAGAAAAAAAATAATTATTCTACAGAATTTAATAATATCAATGTAAATGATAAAAATGTAGCAGTTGCAAATTTAGCAGATGGAATAAACATATTCTATTTAGACTGCAATCCGTTGTTTGTAGACGAAGGGGGATTCCTTAAGGCGGACCTGACTTTTGATGGAGTGCATCTGTATGCAAACAGCTATTCGGTATGGAAGGATTTCCTGATGGAGCATGGAGTAGTAAAAGATGGCGAATGAAAAAACGGCAGTCAGAATAAACAAATATCTTGCGCAGTGCGGTATATGCTCCAGAAGGGATGCTGATACCATGATTGAGCGCGGTTCCGTTACTGTAAATGGCGTTACGGCGCTGCCGGGTATGAAAGTAACAGATGAAGATGATATAAAAGTGAATGGAAGACCTGTAATAGAACGTGATAGAAATGTAGTTCTGGCATATTATAAACCGGTGGGAGTAGTTTGTACGGAGCGTGACAGGCATGCTAAGGTGAAGATTCAGGATAACCTTAAGTATCCAATCAGGCTTACTTATGCCGGCCGGCTTGATAAGGATTCAGAAGGTCTTCTTTTAATGACAAATGACGGAGATTTGATTGATGCGATGATGCGGGGCGGCAACCGGCATGAGAAAGAATATCTGGTAAAGGTTAATAAGCCGTTGACAGAGGAAGCCATTGAGCATATGAGAAATGGCGTCTGGTTAAAGGAGTTGGAATTAAAAACAAGGGCCTGTGAGATTACTCGCATTGGTGCACAGACGATGCAGATGGTTTTGACTCAGGGAGTAAACAGGCAGATAAGAAGAATGTGTCGAGCTGTCGGATTTGAAGTAAAAAAAATAAAGAGAACGCGTGTTATGACGGTTAAACTTGCAGAGCTAAAACCGGGAGAATTTCGTGAATTGACTGAAGAAGAAAAGGATGAGCTGTATATGGCATGCTCTTTAAGGTCATAAAATGTCGTAAAACTATATATTGTGGTAAGAAAATGTTCAAAATGTAATGTCGGATTTTGGGAAGGTAACGGGTGTTACACATGCAGAATGAAACAATGAATCGAATGAAGGAATTGATTTCTACATTAAATAGTGCTTCTAAAGCATATTATGCACAAGATATGGAAATTATGAGCAATTATGAGTATGACCGGCTCTATGATAAATTGGTGGCATTGGAAGAGGAGACGGGTGTTACTTTATCGAATAGCCCGACACAACATGTAGGGTATGAAGCAATCGATGAATTACCTAAAGAGAGGCATGAAAGACCTATGTTATCCTTAGGTAAGACGAAAAACAGAGAAGAACTTCGCGACTGGCTGAATGGCAAGGAAGCGCTGCTTTCGTGGAAACTCGATGGGCTTACCATTGTTTTGACATTTTTTGCAGGAAAACTTGCAAAAGCTGTTACACGGGGAAACGGTGAAGT
>CAMWWS010000388.1 GCA_947178085.1 uncultured Lachnospiraceae bacterium
TTATAAATATCATTTCCATCATCTACAGATAATCTTCTTAATTCTATCATATCCATTAAAACCTCAATTCCTACAAGACAGTCCTGTTCAAATTTCAGCACAAACGCACAAGGAGTTTTGATTTTTCCATATAGGACCGTTTCATTTCCAAACTGAATACGTCTGATTTTTTCACTTGCGTTTACTACAGTAATCGTGCAGTATTTTGTCAAATAGGCACATATTGCGGCGGCATGGGTTACTGCTACAGCCATTTCCCCATCCCGCAGCAAACGGAGTATCTCTCCAATACAGGAATCCATACGGCAAGAAGTCTCGTTCATGGACTCCCCGTTTCGATTCTTAAAATCTAAATTTTCATATTGTTTTGCCCAAAACGTTTCATCCAGGCTCTCCAAATCCCCTAAAGCGCGTTCTTTCAACCGTTCATCTATAACAATTTCTTTCGATAAATAACCCGCAGTTTCAACTGCTCTCAGATAAGGAGATGAATATACGCATTTGTGGTCTTGAAAGATTTTTCGTTCAAAAAAAGCTTTCGCCAGTATCCTGCCTGTTTCACTCAATGGGATTTTATCATTAGAGATGCCCTCTGTCCTTTGAGGCTCGGAATGCCTAACCAATATAATTGTTTTCATTTTCACCCCGTTTTCAGAGATTCATTCGAATCCATAACTATGCTACCACATATGGTATACAGATTTCAACACTGCATTTATCATTCTCGTTATCCCATACCAAATAGGCTTCCATAGTGGGAAGGTTATCCTTTTTTATGTTCAATTCGTCCAATAATTTGTTATTAATGTACCACCATGCATTTCCCAGCAAATCTTCGGAAATCTTTCCTGAAAGTACATACACCAGCCATTTGTGTGCCGGATATGAGAAAGATTCCAAGCCATCTATCTCGCCATCATATTCTACTGCTACCATATTATCATTGCTTCCATCAGCTCCAAAACCAAAGCATAAACCGCAGAAAGGCTTTCCTGTTTCCAATGCTTCCATTTTTTCTATCGTTCCGTCCGTTCTTGCAACGCCCCACGCACCGCCTCCATCAGGTGTGACGCATCTTCTGCCTACCATATGGAATGCCTCTTTTTCCACAAACATATATTCTGTGCCTGCTTCATCTAACATCTCTTTCACCTTCAAAGAACAGATACTCTCTGTCATTTTGATGATTTCAGGCGTCTTAGGCTTATAATCCTTGATTTCCTCATTATAAACTTTTGCTGTATTTTCCATTTTTTCTCCCTTTCTGCCACTATCGGCAACGACATTTTTTATATTTCTGATGATAGCACCTACTCGCCGTTATTTCTTATCATTTTGTCTCAAAATTTACAGCGGCAAAAAGGCTTAACCGGGGATTCCTGAATCCATAATCCGTGTAATAAATACCGAAAATCTCGTCTTCATTAATTTGCAGGCTGTTTTCCGTTGCAAATGAAGTCAATAAACATTCAAAAGTATGATAATCACCCACAGATTCCCCTTCCAAAATCAGGTACATACCCTGCGAAATCACCTTTCGTTTTAACGTTCCATTCTCCGGATATTCCTCCGGCTCTTCTGCAAAAATGCCATATTCAAAACCATCACAAAGCTGCCGAACAAAAAACTTATTTATTTTCTTTAAGTCTCCGGAATAATAACTTTTCAAATAATTAAGCACGGCATTAGCGGCTTTGCGCTCGGCACTTTTTCCTTTTCCTTTTGCTGCCATAATCGTCTGCTGCTCAAGATGCGCCAATCTTATGCGAGGATATTCCTCCTTTGGCATAACAGGCAGGTAAAGTTTGAGCTTATATGGTTTTCCAAGATGAATAATATACTCTTCAAAATACTCACCCTCGCCGTATTGGTACATACTGTGAGTAAGCCACGACTTATCTATATACTCCCATGCAGCATTAATGACGTCATCCTGATTTTTAACGGTTGTCATGGCAAATAGTCTTGTATGGGAATCTATTTGCTTTCCAGCTTTAAATACTTTTTCCAATTGCACTGCCTGTTCTGCCTCTACTGACAAATATAGTTCATAACAGAACTTTTGATTTCTTTGCTTTCCGTTGCGCCCGAATATTTTGCCCTCATAATCGGGCAGCAGGTCAAAAAGAGCCTTTACGGCTCTTCTTTCAATACATGTCAGCTTCGTGGAATAAAAATAAAAGCATTGGAGCTTAGGAATAGTAATATGCTCCACAGACACGTCAAATATACTTTCTCCCATATATCGCGGAAAATAATAGTACCTGTCGCTTCTTTTATATTCCATTGGCGTCATATTAAGCTTGTGCTGCACCAAGCGGGAAAAATCCTGTTGTGAAGAATATCCCCACATATATACGATATCAACCAACGGAAGCTCCGACTTTTTCACCAGAGCAAGCGCATTTGATAAACGTCTCTTCCTAATATACTCCTTTATAGAATGCCCTACTACATTGTAAAAATCTCTGTATAGTTTGGCTCTTGATACAAACCCTGCCTGTGCCAGAGTCTCTGCACTGATATCCTCGGATAAATGTGCTTCCACATATTCAATTAATGATTCTATATAGATAAGTTTTTCTCTGTTCATTTTCATATCACTTGGTAATGTTTCAAGCTAACAAATTCCGGTTTATCTACTTTAACAATAATATTCTTTTGTATGCCAATTCCAAAAACTCATCAGCAGAAAGTCCTTTATACAATAAGCTTTTTTCATGCTTGCGGTTAAAATCTACCTCCAGTGTCAGATAGCGGAGGTCTTTACATTTTTTAAGCTTCTGCATTAAAACATCCCAGTTTATATTTCCATCATAGGGTAGTAAATGTGTATCATCATCCCCGCAATTATCATCCAGGTGTACTGCAAATAATTTATCACCATACCGGGTTAAACAATCTGCGTCTCGATGAACTAAATATTCGTGCCCACTATCATAACAAAAACCTAAATACTTAGATTTTATATTATCATAAACATAATCGAGATGTTGTATGCTATCAAGATTTTCAAGTGCTAAATTTATCTGTTCTTTTTCAGCCAAATCCACCAATCGCTTTATTCGATCCAAGCCTATTTGTGTGATTTCCGGTTTGAATAATAACCGTGTAATATGCATTACAACTGTCGGGATATTGTGACGTTCACAATCACTAATCC
>CAMWWS010000389.1 GCA_947178085.1 uncultured Lachnospiraceae bacterium
GAGATGGACTTACATAATACAATTTTAGAGGGCACACTTCACATTTTTAATCAAAAAGGTCTTAAATTTACCATGGACGATATTGCAGCCTTGCTTAAGATAAGTAAAAAGACTATTTACACAGTTTTTAATGATAAGGAAGAGCTTTTTTTAGCAATGGTCGATTATATATTTGATTTGATTAAAGAAAGCGAACATGCGGTCATTGAAAACAAAGATTTGAGCACATTGGAAAAAATACGAAAGATACTGGGGGTTCTTCCGGAGGGATACAAGGAAGTGGATTTACGAAAATTGTATCAGTTGAAGGAAAAATATCCGAAAATATATAAGCAAGTGGAGTTTCGCTTAGAGACTGGTTGGGAAGCAACAATAGGACTAATTGAGCAGGGAATTGCTGAAGGAAGCATTCGACCGGTTAAAATACCGATTTTGAAAACAATGATGGAATCGGCACTGGAACAGTTTTTCCAGAGAGATATTCTGGTCAGGAACGATATTTCATATCAGGAGGCACTGGAAGAAGTGGTTAATATCCTGATGGACGGTATTATTGTACACGGACAGTAAAGTAAGCTTAATGGGATGAGAGAATCCGCTACAGAATCTTCTATAGGAGGGGATAGGTAATGAGGAATCGGATTTACCTGAATAATGATTGGGGATATACGGAAAGCTACAGTGATGCGATGCTTAATGCAGATTATGATGGCAGCGGACTAAAGAGTGTGCGTCTGCCGCATACATGTAAAGAGACGCCGTTTCATTATTTTGACGAGAATATATATCAAATGGAGAGCGGTTATCGCAAGGTATTGACTGCGCTGGAAGAATGGAGAGGAAAAAAGGTGCTTCTGACTATTGATGGAGCAGCGCACGAAAGTGAAGTCTTTTTAAACGGCAGCAAGATTGGTGAACATCATTGCGGATATACTGCTTTTACCATGGATATTACGGATGAACTTAAGGTTGGAGAAGATAATATATTAGTGGTTAAGGTAGACAGCAGAGAGGACAGAAATATTCCGCCATTCGGGTTTGTAGTAGATTATATGACCTATGGAGGAATTTACAGGGATGTTTATCTTGATATCAAAGAGCCTGTATATCTGCAGGATATATTTGTAAGAACAGATATAACAGGTGGGAAATCCGCGGTTATTTCACAGATTACATTAAATGAGGTAGCAAAAGGACTCATAATACGCCAGTCATTAAGGAAACGTGGAGATTCTGAATATAAGCTTTTAGGAGAGTATGCGGTAGAAGATTCGCAGAACACTCTTGCAGAATCTATGTCGGGAGGACTGTCGAGTAACAGAGCATTTGAAGTTCGGTATCAGGTGGAGGGCGTGGAGCTCTGGGACATAGAGCATCCTAATCTGTACGAACTAAAAACGGAGCTTGTAAAAGACGGAGAAATATTGGATGAAAGAATCGAGACATTCGGTTTCAGGAAAGCTGAGTTTCGTGCAGACGGATTTTATCTGAATGATAAAAAGATAAAAATACGGGGTTTGAACAGACATCAGAGTTTTCCCTATGTGGGGTATGCTATGCCGGAGTCTATGCAGAAGCACGATGCAGACATTTTAAAGAAAGAATTAGGAGTTAATGCGGTAAGAACATCTCATTATCCGCAATCTCATTATTTCCTTGACAGATGTGATGAAATAGGGCTTCTGGTATTTACTGAGATACCGGGATGGCAGCATATCGGAGACGACGAATGGAAGGCGCAGGCGGTAGAAAATGTACGCGATATGGTTTTGCAGTATAGAAATCATACCTCCATTATACTCTGGGGAGTTAGGATTAATGAATCGCTGGATGACGATGAGTTCTATCAAAGAACCAATGCCATGGCGCATGAGTTAGATCCGTTTCGGGCAACCGGAGGCGTCAGGGCGCATAAAAAAAGCAGTCTTTTGGAAGATGTATACACATATAATGATTTCCTGCATGATGGAAAAACAAAGGGTTGTGAGAGAAAAGCAGACGTTACTACAGATATGAATAAGGCATATCTGATTAGCGAATATAACGGACATATGTATCCGACCAAAGCCTATGATTGGGAAGAACACAGACTGGAACATGCGATGCGGCATGCCAATGTGCTTGACGCAGCAGCAGCCGAAGAGGATATTGCGGGCAGCTTCGGCTGGTGTATGTTTGACTATAATACTCATAAGGATTTCGGAAGCGGTGACAGAATCTGTTACCACGGAGTTATGGATATGTTTCGGAATCCGAAGCTTGCGGCAGATATTTACGCCTGCGAGCAGGAAGAAATTCCTGTGCTTTCTCTAAGTTCGTCTATGGACATCGGGGAGCATCCTGGCTGCAACCGGGGAAATACCTATATTTTGACCAATGCCGACAGCGTACGTATGTATAAAAACGAAAGATTTATCAAAGAATATACGCATGCGGATTCGCCTTACCGTCACTTAAAGCATGGGCCGATTCTGATTGATGATTTTATCGGAGATGCAATTGAGAAAAATGAGAATTTTAAACCGGCACAGGCTGAGGATATCAAGAAAGCGCTGAATGCGACGGCGAGATATGGACTATCCAATCTGCCCAAATCAGTATATCTGATTGCTGTAAAGATGATGGTTATATATCATATGAAACCGGAACAGGCGGTGACGCTTTATAACCGTTATATAGGAGATTGGGGCGGTGAGTCCACTTCCTATCGTTTTGAAGCTGTTAAGAACGGAAAAGTCATAAAAGAAATTACAAAAGAGCCTGCGACTTCCATACGGATTCATGCAGAAGCTGACCACTGTGAACTTGTGGAAAAAAATACATATGACGTAGCGGCGGTAAGAATCAGAATGCTGGATGAATTCGGAAATCAGATGAATTTCTATAATGGACCGATAATACTGGAAACCGAGGGACCGATTGAAATTATAGGACCTAAAGTGACCGCATTACAGGGAGGTATGGGAGGAACATATATCAAGACGCAGGGAACGGCAGGGGATGCAATTGTGACGATACGCACCTCGCAGACAGAAGATGTACAACTTAAGTTTAGTGTGACAATATTAAAATAAAAGGGAGAGGAGAAAAGGTTGAAAATTAGAAATTTTCAACCGCAAGTTTGTGCTTGATGGCACAAACTCGCA
>CAMWWS010000390.1 GCA_947178085.1 uncultured Lachnospiraceae bacterium
ACCAAGCACAGTACAGCCGTCAATCGACTGTATCGCCTTATGATAAATTGCTACTTTTTCCCCTGCCTTCACATTCTGCAGAGCATTTATATTAGTATAATCGACGGAACCGTCCTCTCTGATCTTCGGTGTTCCGTACTCCTCCGGTGAAAAGAGATACTCAAAATAACCGTCCTTGCCTTCCTGTATCTCCCGTCCTTTTGCAACCAGAATCTCTCTATTATAAACCTTCTTCTTAATCATAGCGGAAAGATTCGACTGATGCAGACCTTCCACTACTCCATGGCGTTCCAGATAATCAATCAAATCATTTTTCTTATAAGTTACACCATCTTGCGGCGGAGTAAGATAGAGCCACGCAGCCATCTCATCCTCGTCAACCTTCAAATAGGTTCCCTTAGACAAGACACGGTCCTCCTCTTCAATCACCTGCTCTTCTTCCGATACAGCAGCTGCCTCAGGCTCTCCTATGCTCTTCAGTTTTTCCATTGCAGATTTAAGCCTATCTAATTGTTCCGAAGAAAACTGTGTGCTCACGCGACTCACCTCCTTATCTGCAAATATTCCTATAATACATTCTATACCAAAAAGCTTATCTTTTCCAGTCCTAACACACTATTTTTTTGATATTTTTTTGGTAATTTATTATTTATGCAATTGTGCCAAACGAATCTCTACCTGTTCCATCATCTGTGTGTATTTTTCCAATTTTGCACGTTCCTCTGCTACCTTTGACTCAGGCGCCTTGGACATGAATCTTTCATTGCTTAACATTCCGTTTACGCGGGCAAGTTCGCCTTCAAGACGTTTTTTCTCATTCTCAAGACGCTCGATTTCCTGCTTAATGTCAACAAGCTCCTCAAAAGGAATATACAGAGTTGCATTAGGAATCACAACAGATACGGCGTCATCCGCTATCCCCGCCTTAGCCTGCTGCATTGTTACCTCAGAGGCTCCCGCCAGTGAAGCGAAGAACAATCTGCCGTCCGTAAAAATCTTTCGCACTTCTTCTTTCTCGCTTACCACGAATACAGCTGCTTTCTTAGATGGCGCAACATTCATCTGCGTACGAACATTACGTATTCCCCGTACCGCTTCCTTAATAAGCTCAATCGCCGACTCCTGCTCAGAGTAATTCTTTTCATCTGAATATACGGGCCAGCTTGATATCATAATCGACTCTTCTGCAGACTGAATCGTACAGAAAATCTCTTCCGTTACGAAAGGCATATATGGATGCAGCAGTTTCAAAGCGTCAATCAGAATATTTTTCAAAGTCCATAACGCCGCGTTCCTGCTTGCTTCGTCAGTCTCTTCTTTACTATAGAGCCTCGGTTTCACCATCTCAATATACCAGTCGCAGAATTCATCCCATATAAAGTCATATACCTTCTGTACTGCGATACCCAGTTCAAAATGCTCCATGTTGTCCGTTACATCCTGAACCAGTGTATTAAGCTTGGAAATAATCCACTTATCTACTGGCTCTAAGCTGCCTTTTATTTCATAATATGAGACTTCCCATCCGCGTGTTCCCGTTTTGTCCTGAGCCTGTTCCATATTCATCATTATGAAACGTGATGCATTCCATACTTTGTTGGCAAAATTACGGTTTGCTTCCACCCTTTCATAATAGAAGCGCATATCGTTGCCCGGTGCATTTCCGGTAATCAGTGTAAGTCTCAGCGCATCTGCTCCGTATTTATCAATAATATCCAACGGGTCGATACCGTTCCCCAGAGACTTACTCATTTTGCGCCCCTGAGAATCCCTTACAAGACCGTGAAACAGTACTGTATTGAACGGTTTGGAGTTCATCTGCTCATATCCTGAGAAAATCATGCGGATAACCCAGAAAAAGATTATATCATATCCTGTTACAAGTACGTCAGTCGGATAAAAATATTCCAGTTCCTCAGTTTTCTCAGGCCAGCCCAATGTGGAAAACGGCCAGAGTGCGGAAGAAAACCATGTATCCAGCGTATCAGGATCCTGCGTAAAATGAGTCTCGCCGCATTTTGGGCATACTGCCGGCGTCTCTTTTGCAACTACAATTTCTCCGCACTTATCGCAATAATATGCCGGAATCCTGTGACCCCACCACAGCTGACGGCTGATACACCAATCCCTGATATTATCTGTCCAGTTAAAATAGATTTTTTCCATTCTCTCAGGGATAAGCTTTATCTCGCCTTCCTTCACTGCTTTTACCGCAGGCTTAATCAGCTCATCCATTTTGACGAACCACTGCTTTTTAATAAGCGGTTCAATGGTAGTTCCGCAACGGTCATGCGTTCCTACATTATGAGAATAATCCTCGATTTTTACCAGCAATCCTTCTTTTTCCAGTTCCTCTACGATTTGCTTTCTCGCCTCATAGCGGTCAAGACCTTCATATTTGCCACCATTAGCATTGATGGTCGCATTATCATTCATGATATTGACTTCTGGCAGATTGTGGCGTTTACCTACTTCAAAGTCATTCGGGTCATGAGCAGGCGTAATCTTAACAACGCCTGTTCCGAATTCCATATCAACATATTCGTCCTCAACAACAGGAATCGGCTTATTCACGATTGGAAGCCAAACCTGACGTCCTTTCAGATAAGTATATCTTTCATCATTTGGATTAACTGCAACCGCAGTATCTCCAAGCATCGTTTCCGGACGTGTAGTAGCGAATTCCAGAAACTCTGTCTTGCTTGGCTGTCCGTTCTCGTCTACCAAAGGATATTTGATATGCCAGAAATGCCCCGCCTGTTCCTCATATTCCACTTCTGCATCCGAGATAGACGTATTACATACAGGACACCAGTTGATAATCCTGCTGCCTTTGTAAATCCAGCCTTTTTCATGCATCTTGCAGAATACTTCGGTAACTGCTTTATTACAGCCCTCGTCCATCGTAAAGCGCTCCCTATCCCAATCACAGGAAGAGCCGAGTTTCTTAAGCTGTCCGATTATGCGCCCGCCGTATTCCTTCTTCCATTCCCATGCACGTTCAAGGAAGCCTTCACGTCCGAGGTCCTCTTTCTTGATACCTTCCTCTTTCAGCTTTTCAATAATCCTTACTTCCGTCGCAATCGAAGCATGATCCGTTCCCGGCTGCCAGAGCGCATTATATCCCTGCATTCTCTTAA
>CAMWWS010000391.1 GCA_947178085.1 uncultured Lachnospiraceae bacterium
AGTCTTTTTTTGTAAAGCCGGCTCCATTGTCCATAATTACTAATTCCGTTAACAACGGTCTGCTGTGTGTAACAATTTCTATTTTCCCACCTATGGGTGTATGTTCAATGCAATTCTTCAAAATATTGCCAACGGCTTGTACTGTCCATTCCAAATCAGCACTGATTGCTGCACTATCCGGAATATCTACAACAATCGTTTGTTCTTTTAATTCTGCCGAAATCTCCAAAGAGCGAAGTGCCTGAGTGACAATATCATTGACAAACACGTTCTGAAAATCCATTGAGATTGCACCCGCATCGAACCGTGAAATTTTAAGTAAAGTTGTAATAAGCCATTCCATTCTTGACAACAACATGACCTGTTCCTGCACAAGTTCAAGCCTCTGTTCCTCACTGACTTGTTCTTTGGAAAGTGACGCACTTAGTATATTGAGCGATGTTAAAGGAGTTTTTAACTGATGTGAAATATCTGCCAAAGCGTCAGCTAAATAGCTTTTTTCCTTTTTCAAAGCTTCTGCCTGCTCCAACAAACGCACCGTCATTTTCGATAATTCATCCTGCAGCACATAAAGCTCACCTTCATGATATTTTTGAAAACTGACTGTTTCATTTCCATGAAGAACTCTGTCTATATCTACACTAATCTCCGCTATTTTCTGATAACGCCTATATGTAAAGATAAGAGAAGTTATGCATAGTGACAAACAGGCAGCTATCACTAACAAACCATATATTCCTGCCATCAGACATCCGACAAATCCCCATATAGCTGACATAACCACACACACTATAAGTTGGCATTTTATTTCTTTGTTCCTCAAAAAGTCCATTTACTCACCCACCTTATATCCAAGCCCTCTCACTGTAACCAAAATTTCAGGGTTTTGCGGATCATCCTCAATTTTATCACGCAGACGTTTCATATAGACTGTCAATGTATTATCATTGATAAATTCTCCGCTTGCATCCCATATCAGTTCAAGCAGGTTGCGTCTTGAAAATACTACTCCCTGATTTTGCAGGAAAATCAACAAAAGACGATACTCCAATGCGGAAAGATGAAGTTCCCTACCTTTTTTTCTGACAACCGCCTTTTTCGTATCCACTGAGATATCTTTGCAGGCTAAAATTTCCTTTTTTCCATTTTTTTCATTTGTCCGACGCAATACTGTATGTATTCTGGCAAGAAGTTCTCTGGGGCGAAAAGGTTTGCTGATATAATCATCCGCACCAAGTTCAAGTCCGGTTACAACACTGTATTCATCATCACAGGCAGTCAAAAAAATAACCGGAATATTTGTCTGCTTCTTGATTGCAGAGCATATCGCAAAGCCGTTCCCGTCAGATAATGCAATGTCCAACAGCACAAGGTCAAAACTTTCCGTATTAATTTTTTCAATCGCACCAAGCTGTCCGTCTACGCTGTCAACCAGACACTCCTCGCTTTGCAAAAAAACAGTCAATGATGAAACGATACTCTTATCGTCTTCAACTAATAATATCCTTATCATATATATTTTTTTCTCCAATCTAAAACAGAATAATGCCCTATATTCTATCTATTTTAGATTATAGCTCAATGAATATCAACTTCTTTCCCCTAATAAATCTTTGCTTTTTCTGTGACAAAAAAGGACTGTATGCCGGCACTTCATCACGCATATCGTAATAACCGTTAAAACAATCGCTCCCCCAATCAGCCACTTGCTCTCTCCGGCATTCCCACCATAAGTCATAGGAAAGAGAAAGAATTTCCCCAACTTTTCCTTAAGACCGTAATTTGCCAAATAATAAAGTAAGGATAACATATAGCCTGCCATAACATTATCTGTAAGCCCCGCTGCGGCAAATCCGACAGCCCCCAGAAACCATGCGCTTGCAATGCCGCCAAGCACATGGTATGTTCTTACATCGCTTTCACAAAGTTTCATGATTCCTGTAAACAATACAATCAAAATTATCATTGCTGCAACAGAGTACAGCAGTCGTATCATACACAGATTTTCATAATCAAATTCTCTTGCACGGATAACATCCCGGATATCTTTATCCTGCTCCGGCAAAAATACCGAAACAAGCAGTATTACTCCCACAAAACAGAGCCAGAACTCAATCGGTCTGGCCGCCTCCGCACTTGACAGAGCATCGATATTAAACAGAAAAGGGGTTATCATCACAAAACATACAGCTAAAGCAAACGGCGGCAGAAAATTATGCACTAAATTTACGCCTGCTATTTTTCCATACATTTTTAATCTCGAATTTAATACCACAGCAAAAACCTCCTTTTCTCACTTTATCATATACAAATATTAATATTCCGACGCTAAACAGTGACAGGAGCATGTAAGTAATTCTATTTTGGATAAAATTATTAAACTGCAACTCAAAAAGCGCAGGCTGCCCCAATGTGTTATGACGAATCATCAGCGTATATTTTGTAATACTTCCTGTCAGTTCATTTTTTTCGAGTGCTGCATACCACCAGATACCCTGTACAAAGACTGCAAAAAACGGGGAAATCAACTCCGATATCAATGCTCCGATTCCGGACACTATCATAATTTCGGGAAGCAGCCATATTAATGCAAGTCCGGCCGCTTTTCCAAAATAAATATCCTTTTCCGGATAAAGTCCATATACTCCTATCATTGCATGTATGAAAGTCAATAGAACAGGTATTAACATACAGATTACCATAGCCAGATATCTAATTATCATAAGCTTTGCAGAAGAAATCCTCCTGCTGTATACAAGCTGTTCCATCCGGCTTTTTTTATCCATCTGCCATAATCCGCCACAGACAAAAACCGGTATGATACTTAATTCGATTCCCATATAGTCGCAGTATAGCCTGCTATATGATTCCGCAATATTTTTTTCATCCGTCACTGTTTCATATTCTTCCAATGCCTCTTCATAACTCATGGGAATTGATGAAAAATTCGTAATCAGATATTGTTCGGAATATTTGGAGCCTCCTCCGATGATTTCATCCGCCTGCTTCATCAATTCTTTAAAACGCTCATAAGAAACATTCTCCGATATCTGATATTCGGCGAAATCATTCAATTCCTGTACGGTAATGCCTGTCAGTTCTTCAATTATCTCTGCAATTTTTATGCTGTCGCTTTC
>CAMWWS010000392.1 GCA_947178085.1 uncultured Lachnospiraceae bacterium
AAGGGATATGTGCAGCGGACCGATACTTAGTAAAATTCTTTTATTCACATTGCCGCTTATGTTTTCCAGTATTCTTCAGTTATTGTTTAATGCGGCGGACATTATTGTAGTCGGAAGATTTGCAGGCGATAATTCTTTAGGTGCAGTGGGTTCTACGTCATCGCTGATAAATCTTTTGACCAATTTTTTTATGGGGTTGTCCGTCGGGGCGAATGTACTGGTTGCACGTTACTTTGGAGCTAAACAGCGCAAGGATCTGACTGAGACCGTACATACCGCTATGATGCTAAGTGTATGTAGCGGTTTTATACTTACCATAATCGGTTTTGCAGGCGCGAAACAGATTTTGATCTGGATGGATTCGCCCGAAGAATTACTTCCTTTGTCGGTGCTTTATTTAAGAATCTACTTTTTGGGGATGCCTGCAATGATGCTTTATAATTTCGGAAGCGCCATTATGAGGGCAACGGGAGATACCAGAAGACCGCTGTACTATCTGACGGCAGCCGGGGTTATTAATGTGGTTTTGAATCTGCTGTTTGTTATTGTTTTTAAAATGGATGTGGCGGGAGTTGCAACTGCAACGGTTATTTCCCAATGTATTTCAGCTTTTTTGATAGTCAGATGTATGATTAGCGAACAGGCAGGAGAAATCAGGGTAGAGCTATCCAGGCTGCATATATATCCGGATAAATTCATGAGGATTCTGCGTATAGGTCTGCCTGCAAGTTTTCAGGGAATCCTTTTTTCTTTTTCCAATGTAATAATACAGTCCTCTGTTAATTCTTTTGGACCGATAGTAGTTTCCGGTAACTCTGCGGCGGCCAATATAGAAGGCTTTGTTTACGTCGCGATGAACGCTTTCCATCAGGCGACGATTTCCTTTACGGGGCAGAATGTCGGTGCGGCTAAGTATGAGAGAATAAATAAAATTCTTTATACGGCGCAGGTATGTGTGCTTATAGTTGGGACCGTGCTTGGGAATGCAGTCGTATTTTTCGGATATCCGCTGCTTCATATGTATACAACGAGTAAAATAGTCATGGACGCCGGAATGAAAAGAATGAGGGTAATCTGCAGTACTTATGCGCTATGCGGTATGATGGATGTTATGGTAGGCTCACTCAGGGGGCTGGGATATTCCGTCATGCCGATGATTGTATCTTTGATTGGCGCCTGTGGAATGCGTCTTTTATGGATTTTCACTCTTTTCCGTGCAGAGCAGTTCCATAATGTGACGTCTTTGTATCTGACGTATCCAGTGAGTTGGCTGATTACGTTTTTGGCGCATGTGGTGTGTTTTATTGTTGTCAGGAGAAAGGTGGAAAAGAAGACTGCTTACAAAATGTGAAATTCGCTTACAAAACGGGAATCTCGGATTGCAATTGAGCCATTCCAATGGACACGCTGTCGATTCATTACATTTTTTGGACGATTCAGGAAGTCTGCTACGCAGTTATGGAGAGATAGTATATAATAAACCAGTAGCCCATACATCAAGATGCAGACACATCATGATGTCAAAAAGACGGCAGTACCGCTCCCCTTGAATAATGGTATCTGTCGTCTTTTTAATGAGTCAGAATTATACTAATAAGAGCCATTACTGAAAATAGGGAATTTCTTCGAAACTGCTTAATCAGATAAGCAGGCTGTTTGCATCCAGTAAAAATTCCTTCACACCCATCATCAAATAACCATTATCATCATAACGCGGTTTCATGCTCTGTTCGACAATGATTATTTTCTTGAAGGAATCCATTGTACGCTCAAATTACATGGTTTCCTGCTTATACTTTTCCTGATCAGGAATTGCATACGCAGACTGGATATAATATTTTTTGCTTCCCAATGAAGCTATAAAGTCAATTTCCCTCTGCACGCGGATTTCTTTTCCGTCAGCAGCCTTTTCCTCGATTCAACAGTTCCCACATCCTCAAAATATATTTTATAAGGCGTGCCGATGTATTTTCTTCCTTTGATATTATATCTTTTCACACGAGTAAGCATAAATGCTTCTTCCGCATATATCTCTTGTGGCGTCCGACAGTTTCTGATAAAATATTTTGCGGATGCTGCCATTACCATTGGCGGATGGTCATAAAAATATCTTGGCAGATTTATATGGAAGTATCAAATAAATTCAGGAGGAATCATATGAGATATAAAAATCCGATTGTAAGAGGAATGTACCCTGACCCCAGCGTATGCCGCGCAGGGGACAAGTACTATATGGTATGCAGTACTTTTCAGTATTTTCCCGGAGTTCCTTTGTTTGAAAGTGAAGATATGGTGAACTGGGAGCAGATAGGGCATTGCCTTACCGGAACGAGTCAGCTCGACTTAAAGGGGGCGCAGACGATAAGCGGTATTTACGCGCCTACGATTCGATATAATAACGGAAGATTTTATATGGTAACGACCAATGTAAGCATAGATAAAAATTTCTATGTTTATACGGATGATATTTATGGTGAATGGTCAGAGCCTGTATATGTGGAGCAGGGCGGCATTGACCCCTCATTATATTTTGAGGGCGACAGGAGCTTCTTTATCAGTAATGGAGAAGACGCGCAAGGCGTTAACTGCATCAGAATGTGTGAAATTGATATAGAAACAGGCCGTAAGCTAAGTGAAACCAGACCGCTGTGGTATGGAAGCGGCGGAAGATACATAGAAGCGCCTCATCTGTATAAGTTCGGAAAGTACTATTATATTCTGGATGCGGAAGGCGGTACGGAATACGGCCATATGGTGAACTATGCCAGAAGTGAGAATATGTGGGGACCGTTTGAGCCATGTCCCAAGAATCCTGTTCTGACGAATCGTAATCTGGGCGGCTATCAGCTTCAGGGAACGGGGCACGGTGATGTTATAGAGGATAAGGATGGAAACTGGTGGTTCATACATTTGGCGTTCCGCCAGATAGACAGATGGCAGCCCTATCATCATCTGGGTAGGGAAGTCTGTCTTGTTCCGGTGGAATGGAGGGACGGCTGGTTTTATATGGGAAATGGTACGGCGAAGTTGGAATATGAGCTTCCTGATATTCAGGGTGCTCAAAAAACTCTGACATTTTGTAAGACTTTTGCCGATTTGTCCCTGAAAACAGACTGGGTATTCC
>CAMWWS010000393.1 GCA_947178085.1 uncultured Lachnospiraceae bacterium
GCTTCATCAAGCTCATTATGCTCCATAAAATACTGCCCCAGCTCGCAGCATATTTCCGCGCAGCCTTCACATGCTACCACTTTCAGCGCATATTTAAAGAATTTTGCCGTATCCTGCCTGATTCTTGCAGCACGCGCCACTACACAGGCTGCCTCCTTAATCTCATCTAACGATCTCTCCGTATCCAGACATGATGCTTCAAAAAATGACTCGGCTGTCAGAAAATCATGTTCCTCTCCTGACACAAAAAGCTCTTTAGCATAAATATTGTGAAGCCGTTTGGATAAGCGTTCTCCTGCAGACACTATCCGCTCAAAAGAAGCCAAGTCCCTATCTTTATGGCTTTTTTCCGGCATATGCATAATAACGACATCACTGTCGTATATCACCGGTTCCAGAATCACTTGCTCGTGAATTGGCTCCGCCCATGTAAAAGTCCTCAGCCTTTTAAAAAGCTTAGGACGTAATTCTTTATCGTAATTATAAATTGTTCCAAAGGAAAGCTGATTTGCATAATACATCTGCACAATGTCAATCTGCTGAAGCAAAGTCTCTTTCATTTTTCTGAAAGCTTCCCTGTTTTCTTCATCCAATACTTCATCCGCGTCTGCGGAATAAATGTATTCCATTCCTGCCTTTGAGAAGGCAAAATTCCTCGCTGCGGAAAAATCATTCACCCACTCAAAGTCATAGATTTTATCCGTATACTGCGCCGCGATTTCTTTCGTCCTGTCAGTAGAGCCGGTATCCACTATGATGATTTCATCCATTAAATCCGCAATGCTGTCAAGGCATCTGACAAGCACTTTTTCTTCATTTTTCACAATCATACACAGGCTTATAGTAATCATATATACCTCTATTTATAAATCATGTTACCTCTCAAATGCTTTTTGAATCATCTGATAAGCTTTATCACGAATCTCCGCACTGAAGAATCCCATAGCCTGATCCGGAAGTTCACTGCCCTCCGTACCCAATTCAGCCCTGTTGCGATAATAAAATCCGATACAATGTAATGTATAATGATATGTAGTCTTTACTTTAGCTCCCCTCTGCGTTGCTGTATGGGATTCCTCCCTTGTTTCTATGTGCTCAACATCAGAGAGACGAACAAGATTTACCAATGGGCTGCCGCCTCTCATATAAGCAAAATGTTCTGTTACGATTACGCTTGCCGGCGTATGGTTTGTCTTGGGTCCTACCATTTCAAAATCCAACTGTGAATCATCCTTACCGGATACTTCCAGCATTTCTTTACCAAGCTGCTCTTTTTCCACATCTGCGAGTTTCATTAATTTCACAGCCTTACTGATTCCTCTCGTCATGCGGCCTCCGCTAGTCCCCGGCAGCAAACAAAGAGCAAAACATCCTACGAAGAATATGCCCAAAAAAACACCTCCGGCAAAGACTTCAATCGCTTCCTGCATCGGAGCTCCATTTAAAAGAGTCATGCCGCCAAACAGCACACCTAATACAATCGCTGTAAGTGGTAAAGTTACCAATAAAGTTTTTTTCAACACCTTCTTGCGGTATATTCCCATCCATCTTTTTTCCTGTTGCATCCATTTTTCATAATTCGATTCCATCTTACGTTCTCCTTTTTGTATCAGATTAATATCTATACAGAAATATCTACACATGCACCCTCTACCTGAATAGGGGCTTCCGTCGTCTGAACTGGCATTTCGACTCCGCCCAGTTCCAGAGAAACAGCGTCTGAATTACCTGCATCCGCCGTAACGTTTGTACTGCCCGAACCGTTCATAGCTGCCTGCTTTTCTTTTGCCAGCTGCTCAAACAGAGCCTTAAGATACTTCATATCAGCCTCAATAATCTCACGGAGCTCATCTGATCTATGCTGCTTTTTTAAACGTTCAATATCTTCAGGATCCATATTGGTATGAGCAGCCCCCAAAAGCCCATCCGCCAGTTCATTCAGAGATTCTCTCATGGTTTCCTCCATAGTCTCTTCCACAGTTTCTTCCATGAGTTCCGCAAGTTTCTGCTCCATCTCACGCAGCTTTTTTTCATTTTCTTCAGCTTCCCGCTCTTTATCGGCCTTCTCGCTGTCTGAAGTTTCTTTCTCTTCCTGTACAACGTCGTCGGTATAAACGCCTGTTTTCTCTGCGCGCTCCTCTTCCTCTATGTGTTTCTTTCGTTTTTTAGCTATACGCACCATTTTTTCAGCGTGGATAATCGCGTTTTTCAACTCACCGTCATCATATTCGCTGCTTCTTAATTTCCTTTTCAGAGTCGCAACCATCCTACGTGCCTTACCGACTGTTCGCTGCGCACTTTCAGTCGTCTTTGACTGCAGAATCTGATTCGAAACTTTCTTATAATTGTAGTTAAGGCGTTTCTTCCTTCGGGTAGAACTCTTTTTAGGTTTGCTAATCGTAATTGTTCCCGACACAGTGCCATCCGGTTTTGTTAAAGTTCTTCTTATAACGTCAGCGTTATTTGTACCAACTCTCATGCCCATGCTATCATCCTCCTTGATGAAATCTCTGCTGTCTACGGTAATTCCGTTTACCGCTTTTATGTTTACATACTTTAAATTTATTATCGGCAGATTTTGGCATGGACTTTATATATTTTTATATGAGACTCTTTAATTCTTTATCTGTCTCCCTTCATGATTCAAATGGTAATTGTCCTTATAAATCAGCTGTGAAATCGGTACAAACTCATATCCCTGCTCTTTTAGAGTTGTAATCAGCGTATCAAGAGCCTCCGCCGTGAATTTGGCACCGTTATGGCAAAGGATAATACTACCGTTGCCAAGATGTTTATGCTCTGTGACCGTCTTTATGATGGCGTCTACGCCGTAATCCTTCCAATCCAGGGAATCCACATCCCACTGTATAGGATAGTATCCGCACTTCTTCGCTACATTTATGACATCATTGTCATAATCTCCGTATGGTGGACGAAACAGGAACATCTCATATCCTGTAAGTTCCAACACTTTATTATGTACCAACATCAATTCTTCTTCGCAATCGCTGTTAGATAACTGTGACATATTCTTATGGTTTTCACTGTGGTTTCCCAAATCGTGACCGTCTGCCAGAATTGCTTTCACATCATCCGGGTAGGCTTCTACC
>CAMWWS010000394.1 GCA_947178085.1 uncultured Lachnospiraceae bacterium
TCAATGACGTCCCCGATAGTATAATCAACGCGGTTGATTTCATAAGGATTCCAGACCTTGTATTCTCCGCTGCCCGCCTGCTCACCGATAATCAGTCTGAGACTGCCAAGGGAGTCGTCATAAGGTTCCTCTATGGTAACTCTCGTCAAGAGAGATGAATCGATTGTATGCAGTCTTTCCACATCGCTTTCTTCCGATATATCATAAACAGAAGGTCCATAGATTGAATAATTCGCATCAGCACAGCTTGCGATGGTGGCAGTCAGATTACGGAAGCATACAGGAGAGGAATTGTGTGTTAGTTCATGCGCTTCATAAGGAAGCTTTATTAATACTGCAGGATTATCCTCTATGTTATTTTCTTCGTGCCGTCCATGATCACCCAGAATTATAATTGTGCTTTGGTCATATGTATTTGTTTGTTTCATTTGATCGATATATTCATATATAATTTTCATTATTCCCTGCAATGCCTGACGTTCAGAGACGCTTTCGCCTTTTTTCGGCAGCTCGGCATATTCATTTATTTCATATGGGTGGTGTACACCATAGAAATGATAGAGCCGGAACGTTTTCTCATAGTCTGGCTGCAGTTGCCCGTTGAACTGCAGTTCATTATAAAACACCGCGTCATAGCATTTATATGAGTTATCAGATGAGGCGATATTATCCTTTATATCATTGTCAGACAGCCAGAAATACGGTTTTAGAAATTGCGGCATAAGATAGAAGCTTGTCAATTTATAAAGCTGAAGGCTAAAACCCTGATAGTTTCCTATCCATCGGCTGCCAGTAATCTCATAATTATCTATAGTATTCTCTGTAAAAGTTTTTAATATGGTTGTTATTTCCGTATAGAATCGTACATCATAGCCATTATCGTGAAAGCTATCATATAACGCAGCTCCTTCCATCAGGTCTTGCTTATAGGAAGAAAACGGCTGCACCGGATCATATTCTATTCCTGATAAAAGAAGCGGCACGGCGAGGTGTGTCGGTGCAGCGCCGGATACAACGTTATCAAAGAAAGTAAAGTCATCCAAAGCACCGTCCGCATAAACATCTGATGTAAGGTAGTCCTCCAGGCTGCTTGCCTGCAAGGTATCAATAATAAAAATAATAACATTTTCCTGTGTACCGATTGAAAATTCCCCTTCCTTTGAAAAGGCATAGTTAGCAGAGTCATCCAATTTGGTGGTAAAAAGAAGAACAACAAGTGATACTGCTTGTACAGCACTTAAAAAATAAGAAGTATATTTTATGACTTTTTCAGTTTTGTCTTTTTGAAAACAGGATAGTACAAGGCATAAAATCATACAAAAAAGCCAGAAAGAGGCACTGATAACAGCTTCTTTGCCATAAGAGGACCAATTAATCGGTGTTCCGTCAAGAGAGGGAAGTGCCGGATTTAAGAAATTTCCCTGCACATAAAAACAAAGCGTAATACTGAAAAGAAAGGCAATAAAAATATGCAGAGTTTTCTCTTTAGCAATGCAGAGAGCTAAGCCATACAGACCTATTGCCAGAATAAGTGCAGCTAATAACAGAATGGGAGCAATTTTAGAATAGGAAAGTAAAAATTCATTGATATTTTCTAAGAATAAGGAGCTTGGCATAAAAACGGCATAAGTGATGATGAAAAACAGCACTACCGGGAAAAGTCTCTTAGAAAAACTTAGTTTGCGGATGCTGAAAAAAATGATAGTGATTGCAAGCGACAACACAAGATCCAATACAATCCATTTTATCTTAAATCTTGTACTCATTTCAAATAAATTAAATTGCTGCATGCCAATCAGTTTTAAACCAATGAAGATACAGAGATTGGTAGTCACAGTATAAAACAGGATATATAATAATATTTTTTTTAGGTAAAGAACAGGCTGATTTCTGTGTGCGCAGCAGTATGTCAAAAATGCCAATATCCCAGGTAAAACTGCTATGATTAACTCTACCATAAATTTCACATCCTTTGTATTTTTAGGCGGGAAAAGCCTTCGAACAATTATACAATATAATGTGATTTTATGCTATAATAAATTAATGTTGAATTTTATGATGCAAGTTTCGCAGTGGATTATTATGACAGACAGGAAAGGGCAACATGAATAAACAAGAGCAGATATCAGCGCTGGCACGCGATATTATCAGGCTGTCGCATGATGGTATATTAATGAATATGCGTTTTCTGGATGTAGCACTGTCTGCACTAAAGCTGGAAGAGCGGACAGGAATGGGTGTTTTTGCCTATGACGGTGCTACACTTTATTATGACCCGGCGCTTTTGCTTACCAAATATCGTAAAGAGCCGCATTATATGGTCAGATTATATCTGCATGTGTTGTTACACTGTATCTTTTACCATAGCTTTCAGACTGATAAGCTAGAGCGGGAACTCTGGAATCTGGCAACTGATATTGCTGTGGAAAATACGATTCTGGAAATGTCGCTGCACCTTGCTGTTCTGCCTTCAGATGCCATTTTAAAAAGCAGATTGGATATCTTAAAAAAGCAGGCTGGAGGTTTGACAGCGGAGAAGTTGTACAGACATTTCCGGATAGAGGAGCCATCCAAGAAAGCGAGGAAAGAATGGCGGGAACTTTGCTATTATGACGAGCATCTATATTGGGACAGAAAAGAAGAACTGACGTTGTCGCAGGAGGAATGGCGTAAAATAAGCGAACGGGTAAAGGCAGATTTAAGAAGCTTTTCCAAAGATAAAAATAATGCGCAGAGCATGGAAGAGAACCTGAAAGAAGCGACAAGAGAAAGATATGATTATCGCGATTTTTTGAAACGTTTTATGGTGATGGGCGAGGTGGTACAGGTCAATGACGATGAGTTTGATTATATTTATTATACGTACGGACTCTCCCAATACGGAAATATGCCGCTCGTAGAGCCGCTTGAATATAAAGACGCCAATAAAATAAAAGATTTTGTGATTGCGCTTGACACTTCGGCGTCCTGCCGCGGCGAGGTGGTACAGGCATTTTTAAATCAGACATATCAAATCATGCAGCAGAGGGAGAATTTTTTCCGGAAAATCAATGTGCATATCATTCAATGTGATAACGAGGTGCAGAGTGATAC
>CAMWWS010000395.1 GCA_947178085.1 uncultured Lachnospiraceae bacterium
TGAGGAGCATGGTAACAATAATGAAAAAAATCGAAATTTTGGGTTCTACAGGTTCTATTGGAACCCAGACGCTTGAAATAGTAAGAAATAATAAAGATTTGGAAGTTATCGGTATGGCGGCGGGAAGTAATGTGGAGCTTATGGAGAAACAGATAAGGGAGTTCCATCCGAAAAAAGTCGCAATGTGGAGTAAAGAAGCTGCATCGGATTTATCGGTAAGGATTGCGGATACTAATACAATGGTAGTAAGCGGTATGGAAGGTCTGCTGGAAATTTCAACAATGGATGAGATGGAAGTTCTGGTAACAGCTATTGTGGGAATGATTGGAATAAGACCGACGATTGCCGCTATAGAACATGGCAAAACGATTGCGCTTGCCAATAAAGAGACGCTGGTCACTGCCGGACATATCATAATGCCGCTTGCGGCTAAGCATGGAGTATCGATTCTGCCTGTAGACAGTGAGCACAGTGCTATTTTCCAGTCAATGCATGGAGAAAACAGAGAGCGGGTAAGTAAGATAATACTTACGGCGTCGGGAGGTCCATTCCGTGGAAAGACTAAAGAGGAACTTAATGACATGACAATGGAGGATGCATTGAAGCATCCAAACTGGTCTATGGGTAAAAAGGTGACGATTGATTCAGCTTCACTTGTAAACAAGGGTCTGGAAGTCATGGAAGCGAGTTGGTTATTTAATATTCCGTTAGAGCAGATTCAGGTGGTTGTGCATCCGCAGAGCATCATTCATTCGGCGGTAGAATACGTAGACGGCGGTATCATGGCGCAGCTTGGAATGCCGGATATGAAGCTTCCGATACAGTATGCTCTGTTTTATCCGGACAGAAGACCTATGTCAGGAAAAAGAGTGGACTTTTGTGATATAGCGCAGCTTACCTTTGAAAAACCGGATACCGAAACTTTTACAGGGCTTAAGTTAGCTTATGAGGCGGCAAGGCGTGGCGGCAGGATGCCTACGGTATTTAATGCAGCAAATGAAATGGCGGTTGCAGCATTCTTACAAAAGAAAATCGGTTTCCTGCAAATTCCGGAAATAATCGGAGAATCTATGGAGCATCATAAGGTAATAGAGAACCCTTCTGTAGAGGAAATTTTGCAGACAGAAGCGGAAACATATGAATATATAAAGCAGGTGATGAAGTGATTATAAAAATTATCTTATTTTTGATTATCTTCGGGATAGTAGTTATATCTCATGAGTTCGGACATTTTCTGATTGGGAAAAGGAACGGTATCCGTGTTATGGAATTTGCCGTAGGTATGGGGCCGACGCTGTTTTCTTTTCAAAAGGGCGAGACTAAATATTCGTTAAAGCTCCTGCCGATTGGCGGTGCGTGTATCTTCGATGGCGAAGACGGAGTCGCAGAAGAAGACGGAGTTATAGATGAACACTCTTTTATAAGGGCTAATGTCTGGGCAAGGATAGCGACAGTATTTGCCGGTCCGTTTTTTAATTTTTTACTTGCATTTGCTTTTTCATTGATATTGGTTGCATTTAACGGTTCAGACAGACCGGTGGTACAGCAGATTATGGAAGATTCTGCAGCACAGGAAGCGGGTATTCTCGCCGGCGACGAGATTCGGCGCATTAACGGAGAAAGAGTCCGCATATACCGTGAGGTGAGCCTGATATCGGTCTTAAACCAAGGCGAGCCTATGGAAATCGAAATAGAGCGTGACGGAGAGATTAAAAATGTGACGCTGACGCCCTTGTATAATGAAGAGGATGCCAGATATTATATCGGTCTGCGCGGTTCGGGTGAGCTTATAAAGTGTAATCCTGCACAGGTATTTCAATATGGTATGTATGAGGTGCGATATTGGGTAAAGGCGACTTATAAAAGTTTATTTATGCTGATTTCGGGCAGGGCGAAGAAGGAAGATGTTTCAGGTCCTATCGGTATGGCACAGTTTGTAGGTGAGACCTATGACGAAGCGAAAACTTACGGTGTTTCAACTGTTATCTTTACGATGATAAATATTGTGATTCTGCTGTCAGTGAATCTCTGTATATTTAATCTGCTGCCGATTCCTGCGCTCGACGGAGGAAGATTAGTGTTCATGATACTTGAAGTTATCCGCGGAAAGCCGATTCCGCCGGAAAAAGAGGGAATGGTACATTTCGCAGGACTGGTGGCGCTGATGATTCTGATGGTGTTTGTGATGTATAATGATATTATGAGGATTTTCAGATAAGATGTATATAGGTAATTAAAAATCAGGTTTTCAGGCTTGGAGAGGTTCATCGGAGAGGTTGATGAGCCTCTTTTTAAATAAGGAAAGAGGTAAAAATGGAGCGTCAAAAAATACTGATAATTGAAGATGAAGAACTTATAAGAGAAGAATTAAAAACACTTTTGTCTAATAAAGGGTATATTGTATACTGCGTTGATAGTTTTGATAAGACGATAAATTGTGTTAAATCAGCTTCTCCTGATTTGATTTTACTTGATATAAACTTACCGGAACAGGATGGGTATAGTCTTTGCAGTGAAATCCGAAGTTTTTCCACAACACCGATTTTGTTTATCACAGGACGTAATACCGCGATGGACGAGTTACAGGCATTAACAATCGGGGGCGATGATTATATTACAAAACCGTATAATATTCCTATTTTGCTTGCAAGAATTGAATGTCTTTTAAGACGTGGAATGAGAGAACAGTCCGGCATGGTAATGTATAAAGGAATTCAATTAGATCCAATTGCGGGAACGCTTACGGCAAACGGAAAAGAGATTGAATTAACTAAAACTGAATTGAAAATTATGTACTATCTTTTTAATCATACGGGAGAGATTATTCCACGGGTAGAGTTAGTAGAATATTTATGGGACAATGAAATTCACATTGACGATAATACTTTAAGTGTAAATATCATGCGGATAAGGGAAAAACTGCGTGAGCTTGGATTGGACAATTTTATACAAACAAAGAGAGGCATGGGGTACAAGATATGAAGTTTTCGGATTATATGAATGATAACAAAGTAACCTTGCTTATCTGCGCTGCCGGAGGATTGTTCTTTTCTGTTTTGCTCTTTTTTTTCGGTATTGGTATGTCTGAGCT
>CAMWWS010000396.1 GCA_947178085.1 uncultured Lachnospiraceae bacterium
CTGCCTGTCTCTTTGGCTAGGATATGTGCATAAGAGACAGGAGTGAAGTAGAAGCGGCATTTCCCGGTTTTGATGTACACATGGATCCTTTATCATTAAGCGTAGCCTGCCATATAGGTCCCGGTTCGCTGGCGGTTGCATGCTGTAAAAAAATATAAGCATAAGAAGGGAGCAGATTTTTGAAGATGGAAAAAGCAAAAGTTTATTTCACAAAGAAAATTACACCCGAGACTGTTATTGAGATGTACAAGGTTTTAGGAATAGAACTGCCTGGTAAGGTGGCAGTAAAGGTTCATTCCGGAGAAAAAGGAAATCAGAATTATTTACGTCCGGAGTTCATGCGACCGATGGTAGAGTACGTTAATGGTACTGTGGTAGAGAGCAACACCGCCTATGAAGGAGCCAGAAATTCTACAGAGAAACATAAGAAGCTGATTGAAGAGCATGGATGGACAAAGTATTTTAATGTAGATTTGATGGATGCCGAAGGACCGGATATCGTCCTTCCGATTTCAGACGGAAAGGTACTTAAAGAAAATTATGTAGGAAAGAATATTGAAAATTATGATTCTATGCTTGTTCTTGCGCATTTTAAAGGACATCCGGCAGGCGGCTATGGAGGAGCTTTGAAGCAGCTTGCGATTGGCTGTGCTTCCAGTGAAGGTAAGGCGTTGATTCATTCTGCAGGGTTTACTAATGACCAGACTATAGTATGGGATCATATGGCAGATCAGGATACATTCTGTGAATGTATGGCGGATGCAGCCGGAAGCATTATGGAATACTTTAAGGGTAAACTTGCTTTTGTCAATATGATGTGTAATCTTTCTGTAGACTGTGACTGCTGTGAAGAAGCAGAAGATCCCTGTATGGCGGATATTGGTATTCTTTCATCGCTTGACCCTGTTGCACTTGATAAGGCGTGCATGGATTTGATTTATCAGTCAGATGATCCGGGACGCGATCATTTCATTCAAAGAGTGGAATCACTGCATGGCACACATACGATTGATGCGGCGGCGCAGCTTGGATATGGGACTAAGGAATATGAATTGATCTGTATAGACTAAATTGATATTTGATATTTATGTATTATATGACTGCACATTTACGGCTATGCTTTCGGGCATAGCCGTATAAATATTCCAAAAGCGTTGATGAAAAATATAGAGTTTTGTGATATAATAAGCTCAGGCTCGGCAGCCTGCGAAAACACAAGCATTGCTTGTGTTACAAGAATTACTTCGTAATTCTTATTGGAGTGATATACTTTAATCGCTTCTGTGGTTATGATATAATGGGCTATATGTGTCATAAGTTAAGGGAGAATATCAAGAGAAATGTATCAGGAGATTGATTTAGATAAAATAGATATAAATTCAGAACCGCCTATGGAAGAACCAGACAGGCAATATTTTTATATGGCAAAATGCCGTAAATTTACAATAGAGCTGGCAAAAAAACTTAATCATCAACCGACATTTTTCGTACAGACTTTTGGCTGCCAGATGAATGCCAGAGACTCTGAGAAGCTTGCAGGCATATTATGTCAGGTTGGCTATGAAGAAGCTGAGGAAGAAGAGAAAGCGGACTTTATCATATATAACACGTGTACGGTCAGGGATAATGCTAATCAGAGAGTTTATGGCAGGCTTGGTTATCTTGGAAGTATGAAAAAGAAGAATCCTAATTTAAGGATTGCATTATGCGGCTGTATGATGCAGGAACAATCAGTTATTGATAAAATCACCAAAAGTTATAATTTTGTAGATTTGATTTTTGGTACGTATAATATATTTAAATTTGCGGAGCTTCTTGCGATAATGCTCGAAAGTTCAGCGGTTGAAGAGTTTGAAGAATCGCCAAAGCATAAGAAAAATAAGATGATTATAGACATATGGCAGGAAACCGACCGTATTGTGGAGGAACTTCCGGTAAACAGGAAGTATTCTTATAAATCCGGTATTAATATCATGTTTGGCTGCAATAACTTTTGCAGCTACTGTATAGTACCTTATGTAAGGGGCAGGGAACGCAGCCGGGAGCCGAAAGAAATAATTCGTGAAATTGAGCGTCTGGCGGCTGATGGCGTTGTGGAAATCATGCTGCTTGGTCAGAATGTCAATTCTTATGGTAAAAACTTAGAAAATCCGATTACTTTTGCAAAGTTATTACAGGAAATAGAAAATATAGACGGCATAAAGAGAATCAGGTTTATGACCTCACATCCCAAAGATTT
This sequence comes from uncultured Lachnospiraceae bacterium, assembly GCA_947178085.1. The sequence goes on from CAMWWS010000396.1 coordinate 2,240, forward strand.
ATCCGATGAGCTTATATCGGTCATGAAAAGTTCAAAGAAAATATGTCATCATTTACATCTGCCGCTGCAATCAGGTTCTGACCGCATATTACAGGCTATGAACAGGCGATATACCAAAATACAGTACCTGAATCTTGTTGAAAAAATTAAAACGGCTATTCCGGATATCGCAATAACAACTGACATTATTGTCGGATTCCCTGGTGAAACAGAAGAAGACGTGGATGAAACAATTGACGTAGTAAAGAAAGCAGGTTTTGACAATGCTTTTACATTTATCTATTCAAAAAGAACCGGAACAAAAGCGGCGGCGATGGAAAATCAGGTTCCTGAGGAAATTGTTAAAGCCAATTTTGACAGATTGTTAAAGACTGTTCAGGATACCGCCAAGGAAAGAGCGCTTTTGCTTAAGGGAAAAGTAATGGAAGCGCTTGTCGAGGAGATTAATGAACAGGATTCTTCGCTTGTAACAGGAAGGCTTTCAAACAACATGCTGGTTCATTTTCCGGCGGATGCTTCATACATAGGAAAGCTAGTGACGGTTTCGTTGGATGAGTGTCATGGCTTTTATTATACAGGTCGTATAGTAAACCAAAGTAAAGACAAGTGATTGAGAAGTAGAATAAACTCAAAAATACAGAAAGATGGTAAAAATCATGCCCGAATTAACGCCCATGATGCAGAAATATATTGAAACTAAAAAGGAATACCCTGACTGTATTCTTTTTTATCGTTTGGGAGACTTCTATGAAATGTTTTTTGAGGATGCTCAGACGGCATCCAAAGAGTTGGAAATCACGCTGACAGGAAAAAGCTGCGGACTGTATGAGCTGGAGCCTATGTGTGG
>CAMWWS010000397.1 GCA_947178085.1 uncultured Lachnospiraceae bacterium
GTGGGTATTCTTATGATGAACTGTCTGGAATGGCTGCCTATCTATTTCGGTATTCTGAAGGCAGGCGGAGTAGCCGTTCCTTTGAATTTCCGCTATTCTGCGGATGAAATCAAGTATTGTCTGGAACTTGCGGATGTTGAAGTGCTGGTTTTCGGACCGGAATTTATCAGCCGTATGGATGTGATAGCAGAGGATTTACCTAATGTGAAGATGATGTTCTTTCCGGGGGCAGAAGGACCGTCTTATACGGAGGACTTTTTGAAACTGATGGGATTCTGTTCTTCCAGCGCACCGCCGGTTGCATTGGAGGAGACGGACTATGCGGCAATCTATTTTTCTTCAGGAACCACCGGATTCCCGAAAGCTATTCTGCACAACCATCTGTCACTTTTATCTTCCTGTGAAACGGAGCAAAACCATCACGGACAGACAAAAGAGGATGTGTTTTTGTGTATTCCGCCGCTTTATCATACCGGAGCGAAAATGCACTGGTTCGGTTCTCTGATTTCAGCCGGAAAGGCAGTGATTCTTCGCGGAGTGAAACCAGAGTGGATTCTCAGGGCGGTCACGGAAGAAAAATGTACTATAGTATGGCTGCTTGTGCCGTGGGCGCAGGATTTGTTGGATGCTATTGACTCCGGAAAAGTGGATATGGAGCATTATCTGCTTGAGCAGTGGAGGCTGATGCATATCGGAGCCCAGCCTGTTCCGCCGAGTCTGATTCAGCGTTGGAAGAAACATTTCCCGCATCATCAGTATGATACAAACTATGGCCTTAGTGAATCTATAGGACCGGGCTGTGTTCATCTGGGTGTGGAAAATATACATAAGGTAGGGGCCATCGGAAAGCCGGGCTATCGCTGGGAGGCAAAAATTGTAGACGAGCAGGGTAATGAGACAGCGCAGGGAGAAGTCGGTGAACTCATTGTGCACGGACGGGGAGTTATGCTCTGTTATTACAAAAATCCCGAAGCTACTGACGAGGTTTTAAAAGACGGCTGGCTCTATACAGGCGATATGGCGCGAATGGATGAGGACGGATTTATCTATCTGGTAGACAGGAAGAAGGATGTCATCATATCGGGGGGCGAGAATCTTTATCCGGTACAGATAGAAGACTTTTTGCGTAAAAACGATAAAATCAAAGATGTGGCTGTTATCGGGCTGCCGGACCCAAGACTTGGTGAAATTGCGGCGGCGGTCATAGAACTTAAAGAAGGCGTTTCCTGTACGGAGGAGGAAATCATGAAATTCTGCGAAGAACTTCCCAGATATAAACGTCCAAGAAAGCTTATTTTTGAAGATGTTCCGAGAAATCCTACGGGAAAAATCGAGAAGCCTCTTTTAAGAGAAAGATACTGCCATGGCAGTCTCGTAGAAGTACAGATTAAAAATTAAGGGAGAAAATTCAAATGGATCTTTTTATCAAAATTTTAATGTTAGTTATTTTTTTCGGTGTTATGATTGCAATCGGACTTTATTGTCGTAAGCATGCTACTGACGTCAACGGGTTCGTTCTGGGCGGAAGGAGCGTCGGCCCATGGCTTACCGCTTTTGCTTACGGAACCAGTTATTTCTCGGCAGTTGTATTTGTAGGCTATGCAGGGCAGTTTGGATGGAAGTACGGAATAGCCGCAACATGGGCCGGGTTAGGAAATGCCTTCATAGGCTCGCTTCTTGCATGGGCTGTGCTGGGACGCCGTACGCGTATTATGACGCAGCATCTGGACAGCGCAACGATGCCGGAATTTTTCGGATGCCGTTTTGAGAGTAAACCGTTAAAACTGGCAGCTTCAGCGATTATATTTATCTTTTTGATTCCGTATACGGCAAGTCTTTATAATGGGTTAAGCCGTCTGTTCGGTATGGCATTTGATATTGATTACAGTGTGTGCGTAATAGCTATGGCGGTTCTTACCGGAATTTATGTTATAGCCGGAGGCTATATGGCTACCGCCATCAACGATTTTATTCAGGGAATTATCATGATTTTCGGTATTATTGCCGTGATTTTTGCAGTATTAAAGAGTCAGGGCGGCTTTCTTGCAGCGCTTAATGCATTGTCATCTGTTAGTGATGAGACAGTTTCTACAGCGCCGGGCGTATTTAATTCCTTCTTTGGACCGGATCCGGCGGGACTTTTAGGCGTGGTTATACTGACCAGCCTTGGTACATGGGGACTTCCGCAGATGGTACAGAAATTTTATGCAATCAAGAGCGAGAGCGCAATAAATAAAGGTATGGTAATATCTACTGTATTTGCCACCATCGTTTCCGGTGGATGCTATTTCCTGGGCGGATTCGGCAGACTTTTCAGTGACAGGATCGATATAGCGGCTAACGGATATGATTCGGTAGTACCGACCATGCTGTCAGGACTTCCGACGATACTGATTGCCGTAGTGGTCATTCTGGTGCTTTCCGCATCAATGTCCACTCTTTCATCACTGGTATTGGCGTCAAGCTCCACTTTGACTCTGGATTTCATTAAAGGCACGATTATAAAAGAAATGGATGAGAAGAAACAGGTCAAATGGATGCGTGTGCTTTTGGTAGTGTTTATTGCGATTTCCGTAGTGATTGCACTTATTCAGTATCGTTCCAATGTCACCTTTATCGCTCAGCTCATGGGCATAAGCTGGGGAGCATTGGCAGGAGCATTTCTGGCGCCTTTCCTCTATGGCTTATATTGGAAGCGTACCACTAAGGCGGCGTGCTGGGTTAGCTTCTTATTCTCTACGATTGTAATGCTTGCCAATATTTTCTTCCGTTCAAGCTTTCCTGCATACCTACAGTCACCAATCAATGCCGGCGCATTCTGTATGCTGGCAGGACTTGTGATCGTGCCTGTGGTAAGTATTGTAACAAAGGCACCGGAGCAGAAGACAGTGGAGAATATTTTCTCATGCTACGATAAGAAAGTAACGGTTTCCGTGAAAGATTCCATCGGAGAGTAAGAATAGGGTAAAAAATAAATTTTTCGCCCTTTGAGAGAAAGGCAGGGTATTAATATATGAAAACATTAATGCTTGGTAACGAAGCGGTTGCCAGAGGCCTCTATGAGGCAGGCTGCAGCTT
>CAMWWS010000398.1 GCA_947178085.1 uncultured Lachnospiraceae bacterium
GCAATCAATACAGGACTTGACGCAGCAACGGGACTTTTCTTTAAGGTAGTTGACAGCGACGACTGGGTTAAGGAAAGCGCATATAAGGAAATTTTGCGGACGCTTAGTGAACTGTCAGGCACAGATACAGCATTGGATATGCTTATCAGTAACTTTGTTTATGAAAAAGAAGGCGAAAAGAAGAACAAGGTGATGAGATACCATTTTGCTCTTCCAAGAGACAGAGTCTTTACATGGAAAGATATTAAGCACTTCCGTAAAGGGCAGTATATTTTGATGCACTCGGTTATTTACAGAACGAAGTTGCTTAAGGAGTGTGGACTGAAACTCCCGGAGCATACGTTTTATGTTGACAATATTTTCGTATTTGAACCGCTGCCGTATGTCAAAAACATGTACTATCTGGATGTTAATTTTTACCGATATTACATTGGAAGGGAAGACCAGTCTGTCAATGAGAAGGTAATGATATCCCGAATAGACCAGCAGATAAAGGTTAATAAGCTCATGCTTGATTATCTGGTGCAGAAGAAGGCGGAAATAAAGAAACAGCGTAAAATGCGAATATATATGGTGAATTATCTGGAAATCATTACGGTTATTTCTTCGATTATGCTGATACGTTCCGGCACGGATGAGAATTTGGATAAAAAGAAAGAATTATGGGATTATATTAAGCAAAAGGACTTCCTTTTATATTCAAGACTTAGATATGGTATTCTGGGAAATTCCATGAATCTTCCGGGTAAAGGCGGAAGAAAGATATCGGTGGAAGGTTATAAGATATGCAGGCGGTTTTTTAAGTTTAACTAGGCTGCGGTGCCGTATAACAGGTATAAATAAAGGCTGAAATAAAAAGGGCTCAGAGAACCTCTGGGCCCGGTTTTTTTCTGTTTTTATTTTGAAGGTTATGTCTTAAATTAAGCAGTATATCTGATTGATATACAAGTACATACATGACAGTAGCCATAATGAAAGCTGTTGTTACATCAAATACAGAATGTTGCTTAATAAACATGGTTGACATAATTATTGATGTGCTAAGTATAAAGGAAGCTAATCTTATTCCCTTGTGCTGCTTAAAATGCCTGCTCTTAATAATCGCTATATGGCAGCCGAGCGAATTATATACGTGGATACTTGGCCACAGATTAGTTGGCGTATCAGTCGAATATAATCTGGCGATTAAGTGGGTAAAAATATTGTCTCTTGGAAAAGCATAAGGTCTTAAACGCTGCCCGTTAGGCCATAAAGTTGAAATAATAAGGAAAACTGTCATTCCGGTAAACAGGAATGCACATAGCTTGAAATAATCGTCCTTATCTCTAAAAAAGAAATACAGGATAACCACAGCCACATATAAAAACCATAACAAATATGGAATAATAAATACCTCACAAAATGGAATATAGTCATCAAGAGCAACATGAATTATTTTATAATGTTTCACTGTCTGCTCTAAGTAGCCAAACCATACCATATATATGATTCCATAGATGATTGCCGGTATTGCATGTTTATATTTAGCCAGACTTTTCATAGCTGTTTTTCGACTCCTTCTTAAAGAAAATATTAATCTTTAAGTTTCACCCATGAAACATATCTTAGCAGAATATATGGAAATGTCAAGCGAGAAATTTCAGTTTTTGTTTCTCACATGATAAATATATGTGGTCGGATTTAAAATATACCTCTCCATCAGTATGAACCCAGAGAGGAACGGAGGTTTTTATCTCTACCTTTTGGGCGCTGTAATGAAGAATATGCGGAAAAATATAGTGTTTTCCAAAGAAGGCTGTAGGCAGTGCCACGAGTATGAGCGGCTTGGGAATATTGCCGACAAAGCATAGATCAAGCTGACCGTCAGATGAATCCGCATCCGGACAGAATTTGAATCCGCCGCCCTCATATTTATGTATCATAGAAGCAATAAACAGAAAGCGGTCTGCGTGAACATGTTCTTTATCGTCAAGATACATATCACAGGTTACGGGCTTTGCCGCTATCAGTTGTTTAAGAGCAATGCCGAGATATGTGAGCTTTCCAAGCTTCAATTTATTAAGAAGGTCTTTAATATTAGAAGAAAGAGCTTCTTCGCATACTGCGGCGTCAAAACCTATTCCGCTGCTTACGACGAAATATCTTTTATCCTGAATATCCTCCTTAACATCTTTATTAAGATGTTTTGCTGTTGCCTCGCCGCGGCTGCCGTAAGTAAGAGTACCGATGTCAACCATACGTGAGACTTTACCGCTCAGAATGGTATCCAGAATTTTCATCGGGTCTTTACCAAGCTTCATGTCCCTTGCCAGATCATTACTGGAACCGGTAGGAATATAGCCTATGCTGACTTTGGAAAAATCCCTGATGCCCTGCAGAGCTTCGTTTATAGTGCCGTCGCCGCCCAAAACAATTATATTGACATTTTCGTCAGTTTTTGTTATTTCTCTTGTAAATTCCGCAACATGCCCAATATGTGTGGACAGCATGAGCTTATACGGTATGTTTCTTTCCTGAAAAACAGGTTTCAATTTTTGCCATATTCGTATCCCCCTGCCGGACTTAGAGGAGGGATTTACTATAATATAGTACATAATCTTGTCCTTTTTATTTTTTCTGTAGAAGTGATGCCGGTATATCATCTAAACTCGCAAACCCGCGCTTTCAGCGCTTTATGTCCGATTTCATCGGACATTTGCTCGTTAATGGCGCAGGAAAAACAAATGCCGCTTCGCGTCGCTTGTTTTTCCTTTGCGCTCATTATATCATGATTTTCGGAAAGTGGAAAGAAAATATTGCGCCCCAATCATACCTTGTGATATACTTACTCTGGATTTTTATAATAAAAGAATGATAAAAATAAGAAAGGCAGGAGTAAGAATGTATTCATTAGATGAAATAAAGGTGGTAGATCCGGAAATAGCACAGGCAATCGTGGACGAGCAGGAACGTCAGAATTCCCACATCGAGACTGATTGCGTCTGAGGACGGGGTAAGTAAACCAGTTTTGGAGGGTATGGGAAATCCCCTTACAAATAAATATGCGGAAGGAAAACCGGCAAAAAGA
>CAMWWS010000399.1 GCA_947178085.1 uncultured Lachnospiraceae bacterium
GAGTATGTCCGGCAATTATAGAAAAATGGCAGGAGATAACCGATATGCTGAGTATAGTGATGAATTGTTACAAAAAAGCAGTGAGCTGTCCGAACTTAAAGACAATTTGAAATCTGCCAAGTTTGGCAGTTATACCGAATCCGGCGGCAGCGGCGCACGGGAAGAGTATAATAATGGGTTGATAAAATTGGCAGAAGAAATATATCCGGATTCTTTAGAGGCAATGAATGCTATAGCTGAAAAAGGCGATTTTGCCTCAAAGGTCATTTATTTATTAATCAAAACCCCTAAATTGTTGTGGGAACTTTACCACGCTGATCGTTCTGAATTTCAGTTGGTAGAGGAGAACGGCAGGTTTTGGTATCTTCCGCGTAAAATTGTTGATAAAGTGCAAGAGCTTGATGAAGAAAAAACATTGAAAATTACTGTAGTTAATGTCCACACTAAAATTTTAAATTCATCTGATGAAGATGCCACAGAAACATGCTCATATGTAAAGACGATACAACAGATTCTGTGGTATTTGTAAATTAAAGCTGTATCTCTAAAATGTCTGTTTAATTTGGATTTACAGGACTTTAAAATGTCCGTGTGAATTTAATTAATATATCTTGTGAGGTGATAATATGGCCAGTACGCGAATTGAATGGATGTGCAAGAAATGCGGGAAAAAAACAATCCGCCTTGAAAGCGAAGGCAGACCCCAACCGGGGACATGTCCCAAAAATAGCGGAAAAGAACATGCTTGGGTAAAAAACAGAAAATTATAAAAACAAGGCTTGAGTTGAAATGCTCCCTTTTGTTAGACAATATGGTATAATGAAATACACTCAAATAAAGTCTAACAAAAGGGAGCATTATTATGCTTATAAGAAAGCTAAGAGAACACCGTGACGCTCCGCTAAATAAGATTGCTCGGAATAAAGCAGTTTTTATCGTCTATAGGCATGGGCTCACTGCACATACAAACTATTCCGCCGCTGCCTCTTGGTACGGACGCTTTGTCAAGCAGCTCATATTTTTTCACTTCTCTGCGGTCGGGCGATGCGGATTTTTTTATTTCAAGAGGATGAATCAGTCCATCGGTCTCTACGAACACATCTATTTCTTTGGCGTTTGAATCACGGTAATAGCTGAGATTTGCTTTCACCTTTGAATACGCATAGCTTTTCAGAAGCTCTGTGACAACATAGTTTTCGTAATAATGTCCGCTTGCCGCGCCGTTCATCAAGGTATCTTTTGTGAGCCACATTGAAAGATACGCGCAAAGTCCCGTATCACAGAAATACAGCTTGGGCGTTTTGGTAAGACGTTTAAATTCATTATTTGAATAGGGCTGAAGCAGATATACTATACCAAGACCTTCAAGTATTTTCAGCCAGTTTTTGGCAACAGGCTCCGATATGTCGGAGGCATTCGCGAGCGAGGCGTAATTTATCTGTTCTGCCGTCAGTGCGGCGCAGGCTCTGATAAATTTTATAAATTTAAGCGAATCCGTGATTCCACCTGCTTCCGCTGCGTCGCGAAGCAGGTAAGTGTCTATATATGAACTATAGTATTCCTGACGCTGTTCCTCGTTGGCGTTCTGAACCTGCGGCATACCTCCGAGCCATATATGCTCAAATACATTGTTTATGTTGTTTGCAGGAATAACTGCCTGCCGTTCCAGCAGTTCATTTAAAGAGAACGTCAGTGGATCTTCAAATGCTATTCCCGATTTTTCCCTTTGTGACAAGCTGTAAAGCGTGAGTATGCCTACTCTGCCTGCCAATGATTCCCGAACATTTTTCATCATATTATACTGCTGGGAGCCTGTCAGCCAAAACAAGCCTGCTTCTTCTGTTTCGTCGCATATGATTTTTATGCGCTCAAAAAGCTGCGGCGCATACTGTACCTCGTCAATCAGAACAGGCGGTTTATACGTCTGGAAAAACAAATCCGGATCGGTCTGTGCAAGCTCCCGCGCCATAATGTTGTCAAGGGAGATGTAGGTGCGGTTCGTACCCTCTGCAAGATGTTTAAGCATAGTGGTTTTTCCTACTTGTCTTGCGCCGGTTACAAGCACAGCCTTAAAAAAGCCGTTCATCTGCATGAATTTACGTTCAAGTTCACGGGATATATATTGCATAGTTATTCTCCTTTTATGATAATCTAAATTTATTTTTATTTTATCATATTATATTCATTATGTCAAGTGTTTATTACTATGCAAAAACAGACGGCAAATTATTATGCCGTCTGTTCTAACAGTTATTCTATATATTTTAATGACTTTAAGAATCTATTAAAAGATCCATATATTTATCAGCCAAGTCGAAATAAGCTTCTGCTTGTTGTCCCATTTCTAATGCATAAAAATCGCTTTCTGATAGTGTATACCCGCAAGATGCACACATCCACTGATTATCACTTGGTCTGCGCATCATTGAAGTATAATTACAATTTGGACATTCGCATAAAGACGGAATGTGTTCTTTTCTGCGTCCTAATTCTCTTTCCATATGATAAGAAATGACACAACTTCGGTCACTGCTATACACATCAGATAATGAATCGTATTCCTTGCCACAGAATAAACATTTTATTTTATCATTTTGATAAGATAAAAATTTTTCGGAACAACTTGGGCAGGGAATACATATTTTTTTATTATAATCATACTCAAATTTTACCAAATCAATACTCTGTTGAGTTATATAAGTTCCAATATCGCGTTTTCTTTTCTTATATACTTCGCTGTCTTTATGAAGTATTTCAAATTGCTGATATGGAATATAATCTGCATAATTATCAAGTTTAATTTTAAGAATATTATGTAAAATGTGTTCAATCGCGGAAAAACCGGATATTATCGCAGAAATTAAAGTCTCCTTTTCAATATCAAAGCGGTAATGCTGTATTTCATTTCGCTTATTTGATAATTCAATGAGATATTGATAATAATGAGCCAAATCAATGTTACATATATTTTTTATACGAGATAGAGCTACAGTAAATCCAATAGTTTTTCCTGCATTGCTATTATGCCTATAATTATCAATGCATTCATACAATAGTACAG